>JBILBJ010000227.1:0-2986 GCA_044353705.1 Sphingorhabdus sp.
TCAGATTGCAGCGATTGGCTTGCCTTTGGCGCTGATTGGTGGCGGAATCGTTGCCGCGCAAATCGAAGGGCCAAAGCGCGGCATTGCGCCAATCGCAAGCGCTGGTGATTTTGAAGTGACCGGCGTGTCTGTGAATGTTGTCGGCAATAACGCGTTTGAAGCCCGGCAAAAGGGTTGGGAACAGGCACAGCGGATTGCCTGGTCGGCATTGTGGCGCAAAACCCATGGAACTGTTGGCGCTGGCCTATCCGATTCGACGCTCGACGGCATCGTCGCCGCAATCGTGGTTGAACAGGAACAGATTGGCCCACGCCGTTATGTTGCAAAGCTTGGCGTATTGTTTGATCGCGCCCGTGCTGGCCAGTTACTGGGCGTCAGCGGCGTGACGCGCCGTTCTGCACCGTTATTGTTGTTGCCCGTAACTTATTCAGCAGGCGCGCCGACGGTATTTGAACAGCGCACATCATGGCAGCGCAGCTGGGCCAAATATCGCACGGCGGACAGCACGATAGATTATGTGCGTCCAAGCGGGGCAGGCGGCGAATCGTTATTGCTGAACGCGGGGCAAAAAGACCGTCGCAGCCGCATTTGGTGGCGCACAATACTCGACCAATTTGGTGCGGCTGATGTGATCATTCCGATAGCGCGTCTTGAACGGCAATGGCCCGGCGGCCCGATCATTGGTCGGTTTTCTGCGCGCTATGGGCCGGATAACAAATATCTCGGTTCGTTCACCCTGCGTGTTTCCAACAGCGCGGGTATTCCGGGCATGATGGATCAGGCGGTGATTAAGATGGACCAACTGTTCCAGTCCGCGCTCGCCTCCGGCCGATTGCGGGCAGATGCTTCGCTCGTCCTTGAACCCGAAGTGGTCGAGGAAGAGGAATTGGAAGGCGAAGTGGAAGATCTGTCGGTTGTCGATGGGGCGGAGCCTGCGCGCCAGTCTTTGGATGATGTGGTAAGGTCGGTGTTGCAAGACGCAGAACCTGCGCGCAATTCTGGCGCGCCCACGCCGCCGTCGCCACGGCCATGAGCACCAGCATCTGACATTATGCGCCAAATTGCTTTGCCATTGGACGAACTGCGCAGCGGCGCATCGTCCAGCCTAATCATTACAGAATCTAACGCGACCGCCTTTGCGGGCCTTTCGAGCGCATCTGGCTGGGCCAAGCGCTGTGCCATTCTGACGGGGCCTGCACGCTCGGGAAAAACCCTGATGGCGCGCTATTTTTCGGGACAGAACGGCACGGTCATTGATAACGCAGAGGCCAGTCCGGCGGAAACCTTGTTTAACGCATGGAACCGGTCACAGGAAAGCGGCGTCCCGTTATTGCTGATCTCGCGATGGCAGCCTGCGGAGTGGAACATTACATTACCCGACCTGCAATCGCGTCTGGGGTCGGCATTGCTGCTCGACATTGCGCCGCCCGACGATGAAATGATTGAGCAATTGATTCAAAAACAGCTCGCTGATCGCGGGGCAGCAATCAGCATCGATGCGTTAAGCTATGTAAAGCGCCGGATTGAACGGAGTTATGGTGCAATCGAAAAATTTGCACGGTCCGCAAATGCGCTGGCGCTCGCCGAAAATGCCCCGGTCAATCTCGCTTTGGTAAAGAAGGTTCTTGAAAGCTAATTCCAACCGACGATGTCGTAGATTGCTGTATTAGCGGACCATCTCTTCTTCTTGGGTGTGGGTCATTTTTAGTTTCCCGTTCACCACTGCGAACGCCAGCCTGCCTTCGACCAGGTCAAGCGCATCGCGGCCGAACTGTTCAAACCGCCATCCGGTAAGAACTTCTAGGTCTTCACGCTCACCTGCGGCCAACCGTTCCAGTTCTTCGGTCCGGACGATGAGGCGCGGCGCAACGTTGATTTCGCGCGAACGAATTTTGAGCAACAGCTTCAACAAGTCCGCGACCAGTGATCCGTCTTTACCACCGCCGGGCGACGATCTGCCACGATCAGGCATATCATCGCGTGCCATGGGCTGACTTGCTTCGATAACGGCGATCAACCGCGCACCAATGTCATTGTCGCGCCAAGCTGGCGACAGTCCACGCACCTTGGGCAAATCCGCCTGCGACTTGGGCGGATGCGCCGCAATATCGGCAAGCGTTTCGTCTTTCATGATGCGCCCGCGCGGGATATTCTTACGCTGCGCTTCCTTTTCGCGCCATGCCGCCATGGCCTGAAGCCGGCCCAAGACGTCGGGCTTACGCGATTGCACCTTTATCCGGGACCACGCATTTTCGGGATCATTGCGATAGTTGGCCGCATCCGAAATGCGCTCCATTTCGTCATTCAACCAAGCGCCACGGCCCGTGACCTTCAGCTTTTCGAGCATCATGGGAAATATCGCAGATAAATGCGTGACGTCGGCAATCGCATAATCGATTTGGCGTTTGTCGAGCGGACGGCGCGACCAATCTGTAAATCGCGCGCCTTTGTCGAGTTGAATGCCCATCCACAGATCGACCAGATTCGAATAACCGATTTGCTCACCCTGACCGAGCGCCATGGCCGCGATTTGGGTGTCGAACATGGGGTAGGGTGTTTTGCCCGTCAGGTTGAAGAATATTTCAATATCCTGCCCACCGGCATGAAAGACTTTGAGGACGTCGTCATTCGCGCAGAGCAGATCCAGCATTGGCGTGAGGTCCAGCCCCTCGGCCTTTGGGTCAATCGCCGCAGCCTCATGCGTGTCCGCCAACTGCACGAGGCACAGGTCCGGATAGTATGTGTTTTCCCGCATAAATTCGGTATCAACCGCAACAAATGGGGATTTTGCAAGGCGTGCGCACAATTCGGCGAGACGTTTGCTGTCGGAGATGAGTGGATGAATCTGCATTGCGCATGCCCGTAGCACCCATTCCCGACTTGACAAAGTGCCCCTGCACGGTTGTTAGGCGGCCTTTCCACAGATTTTTTGAATT
This sequence comes from Sphingorhabdus sp., assembly GCA_044353705.1. Taxonomy (GTDB): domain Bacteria; phylum Pseudomonadota; class Alphaproteobacteria; order Sphingomonadales; family Sphingomonadaceae; genus Sphingorhabdus_B. The sequence goes on from JBILBJ010000227.1 coordinate 2,937, forward strand.
GAGTGAACAATGCACGCTTATCGCACGCACAAATGCGCCGAACTTCGCGA
>JBILBJ010000228.1:0-2985 GCA_044353705.1 Sphingorhabdus sp.
CCATCTTCGGTGACGGGGGCAATGAAAGCACAAGCAATGCGAGCAATATCGACGCGATCAATGGAATGAAGCCATATTTGACCAATCGGTCCGCAATCATCTTGCCGTGCAAGGCCGCCACCGCGCTGGAAAGGATGACCAGCAAAAGAAACGGGAAGATGCCCGCTTCTACCGCCAGCGGCCCGAGAGAGACTTGTTTATTCCCAAGCACGCCAGCAATGCACACCATGCCGCCGTAAATGATTGAGAACATGAAAAGCGATTTCGGGATACCTCCCTCGGTCGCGCGTAATGTGGTCTGTTTAGTCATGTGAAACTGACTAGCGTCTAATTTTATTGGCGCAAGGCCAACGATGGCGCTAGGTATCGCGGCACTACATCAGGGGTGGGGACTTTATGCATATTTTATTGAGCGTTGCAGGGATGGCCCTGATTCTCGCGATCGCCATTTTGCTCTCGTCAAACCGGCGCGCCATCAAGTTCCGCGTGGTTGGCGCAGCCTTTGCCTTGCAGGCCAGCATCGCTGCCCTCGTTCTCTACACCTCATGGGGTAAGGTCGCGCTCAATGCCGCATCTACCGGCGTTTCGAACCTGCTCGGCTATTCGGCGAAGGGCACGCAGTTCATTTTTGGCCCGCTCGCCTCGCCCGAAATCGGCGGCAACAGCTTTGCAATTGCTGCGCTCCCCGTCATCATCTTCTTCGCGTCGCTCATTTCGATCCTCTATTATCTGGGCATCATGCAATATGTCATCCGCTGGATCGGTGGCGGTTTGCAGAAGATTACCGGCATTTCAAAAGTCGAAAGCCTGTGCGCGGCCGCCAATATTTTCGTGGGCCAGTCAGAATCACCGCTGGTCATCCGCCCCTATCTGGCCAATTTGAAACCCGAACAGCTTTTCTGCGTCATGACCGTTGGTATGGCGGGCGTCGCCGGCACGATATTGGCCGCTTACGCTTCCATGGGTATCCGCATTGATTATCTGCTCGCCGCGGCATTCATGTCCGCACCGGGCGGAATTTTGATGGCGAAGCTGATGATGCCCGACGTCCCTGCGGTGGCGCTGGCCGAGGGCGATCCTGCGCTCGCGAACCCCCATCCTGATGATGAACCGGTCATGGTCCATGATGATGGCGAAGAAAAACCCGCCAATATCATCATGGCCGCTGCGCAGGGTGCGCAAACCGGTGTTAAGCTGGCGGTCGCGGTCGGCGCGATGGTCCTGGCTTTCGTTGCCTTGGTCGCGCTGGCCAATGGCATATTGGGCGGCATCGGCGGCTGGTTTGGCCAGCCCGACCTGAGTTTCCAACAAATTGTCGGCTATGCCTTTGCACCCGTCATGTTCCTTTTGGGTGTGCCATGGCATGAAGCGATTCAGGCCGGCAGTTTGTTCGGCACCAAAATCGTGCTGAACGAATTCGTCGCGTTCATTGATTTGGGTGCCTTGAAAGAATTGTCTGCACCGACCGTCGGCATTGTCACCTTCGCCTTGTGCGGATTTGCCAATTTCAGCTCGATTGCCATTCAAATGGCCGTGACGGGAAGCCTTGCGCCAAACCAGCGACCCATGATTGCGAAGCTGGGCTTGAAAGCGCTGGCTGCCGGATCGTTATCGAACCTGATGAGCGCGGCGCTGGCCGGTTTGTTCCTGTCTTTGGGCTAATTAATTTTCGCCAGCCGCCCGCTTTAATTCATAGAGCAGATCAAGCGCGGCGCGCGGGCTAAGCGCGTCGATATCAAGGCCAGTCAGCTTTTCACGCAAGGCATCGACCTTGGCTTCGGCGGCGTCGAGCGCTGCGCTGAACAATGGCAGGTCACCCAGGCCCGCGGCCAAGCCGCCCGTTTCCGCACGCCCTTTTTCGAGTTTCTCCAGCACAGTCTTTGCCCGCGACACGACTTGTGGCGGAAGACCGGCAAGCTTTGCCACCGCGATACCGTAACTGCGGTCGGCGGGGCCATCGCCAAGCTCGTGGAGCAAGACGAGGTCGCCCTTATACTCCTTGGCGCGAACATGGTGCAGCGACAACGCGTCAAGGCTGTCCGACAGCCGGGTCAGTTCGTGATAGTGCGTTGCGAACAGGCAGCGGCAGCGATTGGTTTCGTGAATGCCCTCGACAACCGCCCATGCAATGGCAAGGCCGTCATAGGTCGATGTGCCGCGCCCAACCTCATCCAAAATCACAAAGCTGCGTTCGGTTGCCTGCGCAAGAATCGCCGCCGTTTCGACCATTTCGACCATGAAGGTCGATCGCCCGCGCGCAAGATTATCCGATGCGCCGACGCGGCTGAAGAGACGGTCAACAAGTCCAAGCTTTGCCGATGTCGCAGGGACATAGCTGCCCGCCTGTGCCAGCAAAACGATCAACGCATTCTGCCGCAGGAAGGTGGATTTACCGCCCATATTGGGGCCGCTGACCAACCACAGCCGTTTATCGGGCGACAGCTTGCAATCATTGGCAATGAACCGGTCACCCGATTTGGCGAGCGCGCTTTCGACCACCGGATGTCGGCCGCCTTCGATTTCAAGGCAGGGGTGGCTGACAAAGGAGGGACGGCACCAATTGCCCTCTGCAGCGCGTTCGCCAAGCGCCGCCGATACATCGATCCGCGCCAGGGCGTCGGCGCTGGCGGCGATGGCATCCCGCCGCGTGAGCACAATCGCGGTGAGTTCCTCCAAATGCGCAGCTTCCGCAGCCAAGGCGTGTCCGCTGGCCTGCGTGATGCGCATGGCCTCTTCATGCAGCTCAGGCGAATTGAAACGGACTGCGCCAGCCATCGTTTGCCGGTGCGCAAAGCCTGATCCAGCCGCCATCAGTGCATCGCCATGCTTTGCGGGCACTTCGACAAAATATCCAAGAACAGCATTGTGCCGGATCTTCAGCGCAGCCACGCCGGTCGAATCGCGATAGCGCGCCTCCAATTGCGCAATCGCCTGACGCCCGTCGCGGCCAGCCGAACGCAACACGTCCAACGCCGCATCATAGCC
>JBILBJ010000002.1:0-31258 GCA_044353705.1 Sphingorhabdus sp.
CCGATTTCATCACGGCGCGACGGCAGGCGCGGAACGGTGACTTCCTGAGCGCGGCCAAGCCGCACTTTCACCGCCGCGCGCGACAAATGGCGAAGCGGACGAACGATGGTTCGTGCGAGGAACACGGAGAGCATTATACCGATGCCAAGGACGATTACAAAAAACATCCCGACATTGAACCGCTCGGCCCGGACAAACAGGCGAATATCGCGTTCGTTGGATGTTGTCAGAACCGCAAAGCGGCCGTCGCGTGACCGCGAACCGGCGCTGATAACATGTGTGAGGTCAGGGGCGAAAGCTACGGAAGACGCGGCATCCGCTGGCTTTGACGTGATTACGTGTTGCCACGCATCGGCCGTATCTATGCGCGGTTCCGCAAATGGTTGCAACACGGCCGCACCCACCAAAAAGTCGAACATCTTATCAATGCCGCGCGCGATGACTTTGCGTATCGGTTCTTTGGCCGGGTCGCGGAAGACATAGGTCGGCGGACGGCCGGCGAAGCTGTCCAGGATCTTTTCGCCATTTTGCGCATATACGCGAATCCGCGATTGATGCTCTTGGCCAAATTCATAGATATACGCGGCGCGCTTTTCGGGAGCGACCAACGACAAGCTTTCGGCAAGGAACGTCGCTTGAAGTCGTGCCGCATCTTCACGCTCCGCAATCAGGCGCACACGGTAGCTGTCGAGGAAAAACAGCCCCGCGCCCAGCAGCGCCAAAACGAAGAGATTTACAGCAAGGATGCGGGCGGTGAGCGATAGCCCCCGGCTCCATCCCAGCTGAAGATCAGCGGGCTCAGCTGTCTGCAAAGCGATATCCTGCACCGTAAAGCGTATCTATGGCCGCAAACTCGGCATCGACTTCACGAAACTTGCGTCGCAACCGTTTGATGTGGCTGTCGATGGTGCGGTCGTCGACATACACATCATCCTGATATGCGGCATCCATGAGCTGATCACGTGTACGCACAACGCCCGGCCGATTGGCGAGTGCTTCCAAAATCATGAACTCGGTGACCGTTAGCGTCAGCGGTTTTCCATCCCATTTCACATGGTGTCGCGCTGGGTCCATCTGCAGCTTGCCGCGCACCATAGGCTCAAGCTCAGGTTCAGCGTCGCCGCTGCTGACGCCGCGGTCATAGGTCGCACGGCGCAATATGGCCTTTACGCGGGCCACCAGCAGGCGCTGCGAAAAAGGCTTGGTGATATAATCGTCGGCACCCATGGCAAGGCCAAGTGCTTCATCCAACTCTTCATCTTTTGATGTCAGAAAGATAACCGGCATATCGCTTTTTTCGCGCAACCGCCGGAGCAATTCGAGGCCATCCATGCGCGGCATTTTGATATCGAAAATGCCAAGATCAGCGGGGTTTTCCAGCATCGCCTTTAATGCTGTTTCGCCGTCCGAATAAATCCGGGTGAGATAGCCCTCCGCTTGCATAGCGATGGATACAGACGTCAGGATGTTTCGGTCGTCATCGACCAAGGCGATTGTTGCACTCATGGGCCAATCTATAGGGGGGCAATGGCTTAGGTTCAATCACTTGCTCTCTTGGTGCTGATGTGATGGGTTACATATGCTCTGTTGCGGCTAAACAATGAACCGCATTTGACCTTGTTGGCTCCATCGTATACCGGCTCCAGCTTCACAGTGCATACGTATGCCGCAGATTCGCAGCTTTCGCCGGAGTAGCCAATGTCGACACCTTTAAACATCTCGCTTTCGCAACAAGGTTTTGACACAAAGGCAGCGCTGCATTGCAATCTCGGCACAGCGCCGCTGGTGGAAGCCGCGCTGGCGAATGATGAAGGCATTTTGGCCAAAAACGGCCCGCTCGTGGTCAAGACAGGTGCGCACACAGGTCGTTCCGCCAAAGACAAGTTTATCGTGCGCGACGCCGAAACCGAAAACAGCATTTGGTGGGGTAAAACCAACGTCCCGATGGACCCGGCGCATTTCGCTGCGCTGAAAGAAGATTTCATTGCCGCGCTTGGTGGCAAGGACAAATTGTACGTCGCTGACCTGTTCGGTGGTTCGCAGCCAGAGCACCGCGTCAATGTGCGCGTGATCAACGAATTTGCATGGCACAATCTGTTCATCCGCACTTTGCTGGTGCGCCCGACGCAGGAAGAGCTGACCAGCTTTGTGCCGGAATATACTATTATCGACCTGCCCAGCTTCCGCGCAGACCCTGCGCGTCATGGTTGCCGCAGCGAGACTGTTATCGCCGTGAACTTCACCGAAAAGCTTATTTTGATCGGTGGCACTGCCTATGCCGGTGAAATGAAGAAGTCGGTTTTCGGCATCCTCAATTATCTGTTGCCAGTGAAGGGCGTGATGCCGATGCATTGCTCCGCCAATATCGGCCCGGACGGCGACACCGCCGTATTCTTTGGCCTGTCAGGCACCGGCAAGACGACCTTGTCTGCAGATGCGAGCCGCACACTGATTGGCGACGATGAACATGGTTGGTCGGACACTGCGGTGTTTAACTTTGAAGGCGGTTGCTACGCAAAAATGATTCGCCTCTCTGAAGAAGCCGAGCCTGAAATTTTTGCCACGACAAAGCGCTTCGGAACGGTGCTTGAAAATGTAGTTATCGATCCAGAAACACGCGAGTTGGATTTCGACGACAATAGCCTCGCGGAAAACAGCCGTGGTTCATATCCGATTGAATTCATTCCGAACACATCGGAAAAGAATATGGGACCCGTTCCCAAGACGATCATCTTCCTGACCGCCGACGCTTATGGCGTTTTGCCCCCGATCGCGCGCCTAACGCCGGATCAGGCCATGTACCACTTCCTGTCGGGTTACACGGCGCGTGTTGCTGGCACAGAAATTGGCGTGACGGAGCCTGAAGCGACGTTCTCCACCTGCTTTGGTGCGCCATTCATGCCGCGTCACCCAAGCATCTATGGCAATTTGCTGAAAGAGCGGATCGCCAAGGGCGCGGTGCAGTGCTGGTTGGTCAACACCGGCTGGACAGGCGGCAAAGCAACGATGCCCGGCATCAGCCGCATGCCGATCAAGGCCACACGGGCCTTGCTCAACGCTGCGCTGGACGGAAGCCTGAATAATGCAGAATTCCGTAAGGACCAGAATTTTGGTTTTGAATTCCCGGTCGCAGTTCCAGGTGTCGACAGCGGCATCCTTGATCCGCGCGAAGCTTGGGCGGACAAGGCGGAATATGATGTGACAGCCCGCGGACTTGCGCAGCAGTTCATCGACAACTTTGCGCAATTTGCAGATCATGTCGATGAAGGTGTACGACAGTCGGCACCAAAGGTCGCTTAACCCGTCCGGAAAATATCGGACAACGCAGAAGGTCCGATAATGTCCGAATACTCCATTCGCTTATTTGAAGATGACGCCGCGATCATCGCGATCGGCGAAGGCTTGCTTGCGCGCACCTTACCGCGCGCGGATTGGACGCATGAAGCGCATCTGGCGGCATGTACTTGGCTGGTGCGTAACCGGCCGGATATCGCGATTGATCGTGAGCTGCCCGCCATCATTTCGGCCTATAACGAAGCCGTTGGTGGCGTGAACGACGACACGCAAGGCTATCATGAAACAATTACGCAGGTGTATATCGCTGGCGTGAAGGCACATCTGGCAGAGGTCTGGGTGGAGGTGTCGTTGCACGCGGCCGTGAACACGTTGCTGCTTTCTCCCCGAGGACGCCGGGATCTGCCGCTTCGGTTTTATTCAAAGGAGCGGCTGCTTTCGGTGCACGCGCGGCGAAGCTTTATCGAACCCGACCTTGCTAGCCTTGACCTGATTTAGCGCGCGCTGGACCCAGAAAAGACGGCCCGATTGCGTCCTTCGATCAGTCGAGGCCGCCTTCGACCAACAACACTGCGCCGTCAGCGCCTGTGACGCGCACGCGGGATCCTATTGCAGCATCGACGCCGCGGGCGGACCAAACGCTGTCGCCCACCTTGACCCGGCCGTTGCCGTTTGTGATTGCCTCAACCACGGTCACGATTTCACCCGTTAGCCGCGCGCCGCGGTCATTCAAATTTGCATCTTCGGTTTCGATTGGGTTTTTCTGTAAGAATTTCTTGCCCGCAAAGACCGTCAACACCGACAATATGGCAAACATCGCGACTTGATATGCGACGGTAATGGGGAGGAAATAATCCAGCCCCCCGACAATCAAAGCGGCAAGACCAAGCCACATCAGGAAGAAGCCCGGCGCGACCAATTCGGCAACGCCGAGCAGAAGCCCTAGCGAGAGCCAGAACCAGTGGGTTGAAATTGTGTCGAGCCATTCTGCCATTTTTGTTACTCCGTAATCTCGATGTCCAAACTGCAGATCTTACCGTAGCCCTGAGCCGTCAGCGCGCGCGGACGAAAGTCGAAGGGCGTGTGCCGGAGGAGCGCAACGTCTGTCTTACAGGCGTCGTTAGACGGGCACAATCGCCTTGCGATTGTTGCTCAGTAGTGCGGGCTTTGTTTCCGCCCGCACGCCTCACTTTTCCTTTGTCGAAAGCGCTTCCTTGGCCAATTCACCAATTCCGCCCAGCGTCCCAATCAACTGCGTGGCTTCTACAGGGAACAAGATCGTCTTTGCATTGGGCGACGTTGCGAACTGGCTAATGGCTTCAGTGTATTTCTGCGCGATGAAGTAATTCAGCGCCTGCGTGCCCGATGTCGCGATGGAATCGGAAACCATGACGGTTGCCTTCGCTTCGGCCTCTGCTTCGCGTTCGCGGGCTTCGGCGTCACGGAATGCCGCTTCCTTGCGGCCCTCGGCCTGAAGGATTGCGCTCTGCTTTTCGCCTTCAGCGCGCAGGATGTCTGCGGCACGCATGCCTTCTGCTTCAAGGATTTGTGCACGTTTTTCACGCTCGGCCTTCATTTGCCGCGCCATCGCGTTGGAGATATCAGCCGGCGGACGAATATCTTTCACTTCAACACGCGTGATTTTGACACCCCATGGGCTGGTTGCGTGGTCCACCACCGACAGCAGGCGGCCATTGATATCGTCGCGTTTTGACAAGGTTTCATCAAGGTCCATGCTGCCCATCACGGTACGCAGGTTGGTTGTCGTGATTTGCATGATGGCGACATATAGGTCCGACACTTCATATGCCGCTTTGGCTGCGTCGAGGACTTGAAAGAACACCACGGCGTCAACGCCGACCATGGCGTTGTCCTTGGTGATGATCTCTTGCCCCGGAATGTCGAGGACTTGCTCCATCACATTCACCTTGCGGCCAACGCGGTCAAAGAACGGGATTATGACAGTAAGCCCGGGTTGCGCGGAATAGGTGTATCGACCGAACCGCTCAATTGTGAAAACAAAGCCTTGCTGCACAACGGTCACGCCCATCATGACAAAAATGATGACGATCAGTGCGAGTAAACCGAAAAAATATTCCATAGAATGCCCTCCCTTTTAAGAGTGAGTTGTAATTCGGTGGGTTTAACAAATAGTTTCATGAAAATGATCGAGGGGGTTTGCGATTTACCCTAGGTTTCACGGGCAAAACGCTCATTCACCCAAACCAAGTTGCGATCGCCAATCAGGCCTTTGGCGCCGATGCCGCTGCGGTGGCCGAGGCGGAGGAATTAATTGCGGCGAGCCGAGGGCGCGCACAGCGATTTAAGGGTCGCATGATTGAATCGATGCATGTAGACGAAGCGAAGTTAACGATAGAGCGTTCCCGGCATACGACAGGGCCCGCTCCTTCGTAGTCTGGAGCGATCATACATGCGTCTTGCCCATTTTGCAGTGTTTGTCAGTTTTGCAGCAATATCCGCGGGTTCGGTGCACGCCAAGGCCGTGCGCGAAGCGGACCTGCGCGCACATATCGAAATTTTGGCGAGTGATGCGTTTGAAGGTCGTAAACCCGGAACGGAGGGCGAGGCAAAAACGGTTAAGTATATTGCCGAGCAATGGGCGAGATCGGGGTTAAAACCGGCGGCGACCGACGGCGGTTGGTTTGATGCCGTTCCCTTGATCCAGCGCGGGCAGGGCGGTGCGGAATATACATTTACGGCCAAGGATCGCAAACTGCGCATCGCGTCTCAAGAAATCATCCTGATTGGTAAGCAGGTTGATTATGCGCGCAATGATTTGCCGCTTATCTTTACCGGTGCAGGGGTCAAGGCCGATGGTTCGGTTGCGGCCGATGTTGCGGGAAAAGCCGCGCTTGTGCTGTTTGATGCGGAAAATGTACCAAACAATATGAAGTCACCCCGCGCGCGGCGCGAAGCGCTCATCGCTGCGGGGGCGGAGGCCGTAATCTTCATCGGCGACGGGCAGGGGAGTTGGCCATCACTGCGGCGTTCGTTGCTGTCGCGTCCTATCGCACTTGAGAGCCGCGAAAAGCGCGCACCGTTGGAAGGGGCGATGAGCGCCGAGTTTGCTGTCGCGATGATAACCGCCGCGGGGCAAGATTGGGACAAATTGCGCGCACATGCCAAGGCCAGCGATTATGCGGGCGAGCCGCTTGGCATTGACGCAGATTTCAAAGTCACGACGGACATTTACCGTTTCAACAGCTCCAACGTTGTTGGCAAGATTGCTGGTCGGAAAAAGGGCAGCGGCGCTGTTTTGTTTATGGGGCATTGGGACCATTTGGGTGTTTGCGCGCCAGAGGGTGCGCCTGACCGGATTTGTAATGGTGCCTTGGACAATGCCAGCGGAATTGCGGTTCTGAACGAAATCGCGGAAAGCTTGGCGAAGAAAAAGCATGATCGCGATATTTATTTTTTAGCGACAACAGCGGAAGAGAGCGGCCTATTGGGCGCTTATGCTTTCGCTGAAAAGCCAGCTTTGCCGCTTGATCAGATCGTGATTTCGCTAAACGTCGACACAATCGCGATTGCACCGCGCGGGTCAAAGGTTGCCATTATTGGTCGCGGGACTACGCCGTTGGATGCCACGGTTGAGGCGGTGGCGAAAAAGACGGGCCGAGCGATTGAAAGTTCGACCGATGCAAATGCATTTATCCAACGGCAGGACGGTTGGGCACTCGCGCAAAAGGGCGTGCCTGCGCTCATGGTGGGTGGTTCGTTTGCCGATCTTGAGCTGATGCAAAAGTTTCTGGGCAGCGATTATCACGGCCCTGAGGATGAGCTTACGGATAAGACGGAGCTTGGCGGCGCGGCGGATGACGCTGACCTGCACATTGCGCTTGGCCGTTACTTTGCGGACGCCAGAAAATATAAATCCAAGAAGGCTGGCGAATAAGGCGCTTACTGTTTACATGAGCCGCCACGAATCAAAGCTTAAAGCGGTGGCACAATGAAAGAAATTTCCCTCGGACTTACATTTGACGACGTGCTGTTGCAGCCCGGGGCATCTGACATTTTGCCAAGCCAGGCCGACACCCGCACACAGCTGACCAAAAGCATATCACTGAACATTCCAGTGCTATCGTCGGCAATGGACACCGTCACCGAAGCGCGCATGGCGATCGTGATGGCGCAGCTGGGCGGCATTGGTGTTCTGCACCGCAACCTGAGCATTGAAGAACAGTGCGCTGCCGTGCGTCAGGTGAAGCGTTTTGAAAGCGGCATGGTGGTGAACCCCATCACCATCGCACCCGAAGCGACCTTGGCGGAAGCGCAAGCATTGATGCTGGCGCATGCGATCTCCGGCATTCCGGTTGTTGAGGCGAGCGGTAAACTCGCTGGCATATTGACCAATCGTGACGTGCGCTTTGCCGAAAATCCGGCGCAGCCTGTGTCCGAGTTGATGACGCATGAAAATCTGGCGACGGTTGCATCATCCGTCACGCAGGAAGAAGCGAGGCGTTTGCTGCATCAACGGCGCATCGAAAAGCTTTTGGTCGTCGATGATGCTTATCATTGCATCGGCCTGATTACCGTAAAGGATATCGAGAAGGCTGTTTTGTACCCCAATGCAACAAAGGACGGCACAGGACGCCTGCGCGTCGCTGCGGCGACGACTGTCGGCGAAAAGGGCATGGCCTATACCAAGGCGTTGATTGATGCAGAGTGTGACCTCATCGTCGTCGACACGGCGCATGGTCATAGTGCGATGGTTGCGGCTGCGGTTGCCGAGATTAAGCGCATGGCGCCTGAAGTTCAGGTTGTTGCCGGAAATGTCGCGACTGCGGCGGCGACACGTGCGCTGATTGATGCGGGTGCGGATGGTATTAAGGTTGGTATCGGCCCAGGCTCCATTTGTACCACCCGCGTTGTGGCTGGCGTTGGCGTTCCGCAATTGACTGCCGTTATGGAATCAGCGGCAGAAGCTGCAAAGTCGGGCATCCCAATCATCGCCGATGGCGGATTGCGGACGTCTGGCGACGTGGCGAAAGCGCTTGCGGCTGGGGCATCTTCGGTGATGGTCGGCTCGTTATTGGCGGGCACCGAGGAAGCACCGGGCGAAACATTCCTGTATCAGGGCCGTGCGTATAAAAGCTATCGCGGCATGGGCAGCGTTGGCGCAATGGCGCGTGGTTCTGCGGACCGTTATTTCCAGCAGGATATTAAGGACCAGCTTAAACTGGTTCCGGAAGGCATTGAAGGGCAGGTGCCTTTCAAAGGCCCTGCACGCGATGTCATCCACCAACTTGTCGGCGGCGTCAAAGCAGCTATGGGTTATACCGGTTCGCGCACCATTGCGGACCTTCAGGAACGCGCGCAGTTTGTGCGCATCACCAATGCCGGATTACGGGAAAGCCATGTACATGACGTTACAATCACGCGGGAAGCACCAAATTATCCGACGCGTTGAGGCATGAGACCTGCTGCTCGCCTGCAGTCAGCCATTGAATTGGTTGACCAAATCATCCTTTCCGCACGTGATGGCGGTGCTTCTGCTGACCAGCTTGCGAAGCGCTTTTTTGCCGAGCGGCGTTATGCCGGTTCGAAAGACCGCCGCGCTGTCCGCGATTTAGCCTGGGGGGCCATCCGCCGCTTTGGCAAAAGGCCGGTGACAGCGCGGTCTGCCTTTGTGGCTATGGCGGATGCCGATCCGGAACTGGCGGCGTTATTCGACGGCACTGATTATGGTCCAGCGGTGATTGAGCCCGGCGAAGCGCGATCGACAGGTGGCGGATTGCCCAAATGGATCAAGCCCTTGTTTTCCGCCCATGTCGATGAGGCCGAGCAGGCAAGCCTGCTTGACCGCGCCCCTATGGACTTGCGCGTTAATGCCTTGAAGGCAAGCCGCGCTGAAGTATCGGCGGTGTTTCCCGACGCGGAAGTCCTTCCGCACCTTGAATATGCGCTCCGCCTGCCGGGCGGGACTGCGATCGACAGCCATCCCGTGGTAGAAGACGGTCAGGTGGAAATTCAGGATCTGGGAAGCCAGCTGATTGTAGAAGCATGTCAGGCAAAGGGCTTAGGCACTGTGCTTGACCTATGCGCTGGTGCGGGCGGCAAAACCCTCGCCCTGGCCGCCGCTATGCGAAATCAGGGGCGGTTGATCGCGACAGACACAAACCGCAACCGGCTGGACCAATTGAAGCCACGGGCCAACCGGTCGGGTGCCACCAATATCGAAACGCGCTTGCTCAATCCGGGCAAGGAAAAAGAGATGCTGTCCGAATTTATCGGTGGCTGCGACCTCGTTCTCATTGACGCACCTTGTTCGGGAAGCGGCACATGGCGGCGCAATCCAGAGACGCGCTGGCGCTTGGATGCGGCGCGGTTGAAGCGCGTTGTTGATGAACAGGCGAAGCTGTTGGACATTGGCGCCGACATGGTCGTGCGCGGCGGTTATCTTGTTTATGCCGTGTGCTCGCTCATCGAGAGTGAAGGCAAGGGCCAAGTGGCGGCGTTCTTAAAGTCGCATTCGGGTTGGCGTGCTGCGGATACTGGGGTGTCGATGGGCCGTGCCGACGGCGACGGCGTGCTGTTGACCCCGCATCATGATGGCAGCGATGGATTCTTCTTCGCGAGGCTCCAAAAGCTGTGATAGCATCACGTTCCAAAAAGATATGGATATTGTTTATGCGTTTTTCTCCCGCGGCGATTGCCCTGTCGTTCACCTTAGCGGTCATGTCGAGCGCCAGCATCGGCGGACGTGCGGATGATGATATCGATGCTCGTTCCATTGCGCTGATGCAGACGGGTGACCAGGAATCGGCCGCTGGACGGTTCGACAATGCCATTAGCTGGTATGAATCCGCACTTGCGGTCGATCCACGCAATCGGCCTGCATATATTGCGATGGCGCGCGCGGTGAAAGCCCAAGGACTGAATGGTAAGGCGATCCGCTTTTACACCGAAGCGTTGGAGCTTGAGCCCAATGATCAGGTTGCATTGGTCGAGCAGGCAGATGCGATGATTGCCAAGGGCGCAATTGAGCAAGCGGGCAAGAATATCGCGCGGCTGAAAACATTATGCCGTGCGGATTGCAGCGCTGTTGAGCGGCTTTCGCTTGCATCCAGCAAGGCAACCGAAAAACAGCAAATGCAGGCAAGTGCATCGGAGACGAAACCAAGCATGGCTAGCGTGCCGGTTCCGCAACCCAATTAAGGGTGCCAATGCGTTCAGCACCCTGAACGGCGTCAAATCAGTTCGGCAAACTCCGCGAGGATATTCTCGTACAGCCGCTTTTTGAACGGCACGATCAGTTGCGGCAATTGCTGTGCATCGATCCACTGCCACTTGCTAAATTCCTGATGCGACGTTTCAATGTTGATATCGGCATCGGTGCCTTTGAAGCGCATCAAAAACCAATGCTGGCGTTGCCCGCGATATTTGCCCTTCCAAATGCGGCCAATCATATCATCGGGTAAGTCGTAAAAATGTTCATCACGGCTGCGCGCGAGAATATCGACCAAATCGGCGCGCACGCCGGTTTCTTCGAACAACTCGCGTAGCGCCGCAGCCTCTGCATCCTCACCATCGTCGATGCCGCCTTGCGGCATTTGCCATGCATCGGTTCCGACGGGGCTGTCCAAGCGTTGCCCGACAAATATCTTCCCCTGCATGTTCGCCAGCATGATGCCGGCGCAAGGGCGGTACGGTAAATCTTCCAAAGCTATGCTCATGTTGTTGCCGTCACGTCTGCCAGCAGGTTTTTCAGCGCGGCGATATTGCCCTCAATGTCCGTTTGGGCGGAAGGGATGCCTTGGCGGATGTTGATATGCCCGTGAATATTGCCCTCGGCACTGCGATGTTCAACACGCACGCCATCTTGCTTCAACTTTTCAACATAAGCGATGCCTTGGTCGCGCAACGGATCAAGGCTTGCGGTGGTGACAAGGCTCGGCGGCATGCCCTGCTGGCTGAAATTCAAAGGCTCGGACCGGTAATCTCCGGGCGTCGCTGCGTGACCTTCGCCGAAATAGACCATCGCTTCTTCGGTTAGCAAATAGCCTTTGGAAAATTCGCGCATGCTTGGCCAGTCAGTATCGAGCGTGACGACCGGGTAAATCGGATGCTGCAATAATACGGGCACGGCGGCTGGACGGTCGCGAAGCGCCATGGTGGTTACAATCGCCAGATTGCCGCCAGCACTGTCGCCTGACGTAATCAGTCCAGTGACTTGGCGTCCAAGCTCCGCAGGGCTTGTTGCAATCCAGCGCGTTGCGGCTTCACAATCTTCGGCTGGAGCAGGGAATGGATGTTCGGGGGACAGTCGATAATCGATAGAAATAACCGGCAGATCGAGAAGGCGCGCAACTTCTGCGCAATAGGGATCATAGGTGTACAGGCTGCCGATAACGAATCCGCCGCCATGGTAAAACACCATGACAGGACCGGCTTCGCGTTCTTCGCGGCTGTCATATAATCGCGCAGGGATGGCTCCGGCGGGGCCGGGAATCGAAAGATCGCGCATAACGGCCAGTTCGCCAATGGGTGCATCCGCAACGTCGCGCATGGCAGTGGTCATCGCGCGTGCGTCATCAACGGGCACTTGCCAAAATTTGGGGCCAGGTACCGCGTTCAGAAACTGCAGAAACAATGCCACGTCGGGGCGGACATAAGGGGGGGGTATCGGTCATCACGTTCTCCATATCGGCCGCTTCCTAAGGTGACTTGGGCAATGCGTCCAGCATATCCGCCTATAGTTTTTCTAACATTGCAGTGCGCCGCGAATGGGATTAGGCGAAAAGGCGATAAAGTTGCAATTAAAGACGGGCTAGAACGCATGGCTACGGCATTCAAAGACGAACAGACGAGCGGACATACTCCAGTGCACAGCGATGCAGTTGTTGTGCGCTTTGCCGGGGACAGCGGCGACGGCATGCAGTTGACTGGGGGACAGTTTACGCTGTCGTCGGCATTGGCGGGCAATGACTTTGCGACATTCCCTGATTTTCCTGCAGAAATCCGTGCACCAATCGGGACGCTTTTCGGTGTTTCGGCGTTTCAGATTAACTTTGGTTCGTCCGCAATTGATACCGCTGGCGACCAGCCCGATGTGCTGATCGCAATGAACCCCGCTGCGTTGAAAACCAACGTCGGGTCGTTGCGCGAAGGCGGTTTGATTATCGCGGACACTGGCGAATTTAATCAGCGTAACCTCGACAAAGCAAAATATGCCACTAACCCGTTTGAAGATGGCAGCCTTGCGAAATGGCAAGTGCTGGCGTTCGACATCAGCGCGTTGACGCTGGAAGCCGTCAAGCCGTTTGGCATGGGCAACAAGGATGCGTTGCGTTGTAAGAATATGTGGACGCTTGGCCTTGCTTTGTGGATGTTTGACCGTGATCGTCAGCCGATTATCGATTGGCTGAACGCCAAATTTGCCAAGAATCAGGTTTTGGCCGACGCCAATATCGCGGCGCTGAACGCTGGTCACGCTTATGGCGAGACGGCTGAACTGGCTGGACCGCTCAAGCAATATCATGTCGATGCCGCGCCAGCGCCTGCGGGTCTTTACCGGACGGTGACGGGCGCTGAGTCAATCTCATTTGGTTTGGTTGCAGGCGCGCAGCTGGCTGGTCTCAAGATGTTCTTCGGCGGATACCCCATCACGCCAGCATCGGCGATTTTGCATCACCTCAGCCGCTTGAAAGAATATGGCATCACCACATTCCAGGCCGAAGATGAAATTGCCGCGATTTGTTCGGCCATTGGCGCAAGCTATGCGGGTCAGTTGGGCGTTACCAGCTCGTCTGGTCCGGGCATCGCGCTGAAGGGTGAGGCTATGGGCCTTGCCATCATGACCGAGCTTCCCTTGGTCATCGTCAACAGCCAGCGTGGCGGTCCTTCGACGGGCTTGCCAACCAAAACAGAGCAGTCCGATTTGTATCAAGCGGTGTATGGCCGCAACGGTGATGCGCCGATGCCCGTGATCGCAGCGCGCTCGCCGGTTGATTGCTTTGACTGCGCGGTGGAAGCTGTGCGGATTGCGGTTGAGTATATGACGCCAGTGATGCTGCTTACGGATGGCTACATCGCCAATGCGGCTGAGCCTTGGCTCGTACCCGATCTCGAAGAGTATAAGCCGTTCCCGGTCGAGTTTCTGGAAAGCGTGCCCGAAGATGGCTTCAAACCCTATTCGCGCGACCATAAATTGAAGCGCCCATGGGTTAAGCCCGGCACGCCCGGATTGCTGCACCGCATTGGTGGTATCGAAAAAGAAGTCGATACCGGCCACATCAACTATGCACCCGCCAACCACCAGGCGATGACCGACATTCGTTCGGCCAAGGTAAACAATGTCGCCGACAGCATCCCTGACCAGATCGTTGAGCAGGGCGCAGCAGGCGCGAAGCTCGCTGTCGTTGGCTGGGGATCAACCTATGGACCCATCAAACAGGCTGTGCGTCGCAAGCGCGCCGAAGGCATTGATGTCGCGCATGTCCACATTCGCCATATCTGGCCCATGCCTAAAAACATGGCCGAGTTGCTGAAGAGCTTCGACAAGGTCATCGTCCCCGAAATGAACACGGGCCAGTTGAAGACCATATTGCGTGACCAGTTCCTTGTGGATGCGCAGTCCGTGAACAAAGTGTCCGGCCAGCCATTTACTATCGCCGAAATTGAAGCCGCGATTGGGAGTGCTTTATAATGAACGATATGACCCCCGTTAAAGCGACAACGCCCAAGGATTGGGAAACCGATCAAGAAGTTCGCTGGTGCCCCGGCTGTGGTGACTATGCGATTTTGAAGGCGGTGCAGCGCACCATGCCTGAAATCGGTGGTACGCCAGAAAACACCGTGTTCATCAGCGGCATCGGCTGCTCATCGCGTTTCCCATATTATATGGAAACCTATGGCTTTCACACCATCCACGGCCGCGCCCCTGCGGTTGCGACGGGTGTAAAGCTCGCCAATCCCGATCTTGATGTGTGGATTATCACGGGCGATGGCGACGCGCTGTCGATCGGCGGCAACCATACGATGCATTTGCTGCGCCGGAATCTCGATTGCCAGATCATGCTGTTCAACAATGAGATTTACGGTCTGACCAAGGGCCAATATTCGCCAACATCGCGCGTTGGCACCAACAGCCCATCGACCCCTTATGGCTCGGTTGACCGTCCAGCCACGCCATGCGCGTTTGCGCTCGGTTCAGGCGCGCGTTTTGTGGCGCGCGGCTTTGACGTTTCAAAGAATCTGCCAGAAGTGCTGAAGGCTGCGCACGCCCATCGCGGTGCGGCGTTCATCGAAATCTTCCAGAACTGCATTGTGTATAACAAGGACGTGTTTGAAGACTTCGCCGCGCCCAAGGGTGCTGACGGCCATCAATTGTGGCTGCGCAATGGCGAGCCGATGTTGTTCGGCAGCGAAAAGTCCGGCGGAACGAAAGGCATTGCGCTCGACAATGTTGGCCTGACGTTAAAGGTTGTCGATGTCGTCGATGGTGATTGGCAGAGTGCGGGCGTTATCGTCCATGACGTGACCAACCGTTCGCTCGCGCACATGCTTGTGGAAATGCCATTTGGCGAATTCCCCATGGCACTTGGTGTCTTGTACGACGATCCACGCCCGACGTTTAACGACGCCGTCATTGCCCAGAACGAGTCGGCCAGTGCAGGTAAAGCACCTGACCTCGGCAAGCTGCTGGCAAAGGGACAAACCTGGACCGTGGCCGAGGGCCATCCGGAGATTTAGGTTTTTACGCAGAGGCGCAGAGTGCGCAGAGCAGAAATTTTTAATCTCTGCGGACTCTGCGCCTCTGCGTGAACAAAATGCTTTATGGCGATAACGCCGTATTGCCATTTGGGCTTCGCTACGCCAGCTAACCGGCATGGATAATCTCACACACAGCCTTGTTGGCGCGCTTATTGGGCAGATGGGCCTGAAGCGCAAAACGGGTCTCGCGATGCCCACGCTGATTATTGCTGCGAATATCCCCGATATTGACGCCGTGGCAACTTTGCTGGGTGGGCAACAGCATTTGGCGATCCGACGTGGCCTGACGCACGGGCCAATCGCGATGCTGTTATTGCCGCTGATTCTGTGGGCTATCATGCTGTGCTTTGATCGCTGGCAAGAAAGACGCGGCAAGCGGCCTGTGACAAGGTTGCCGGTGCATAAGGGCTGGTTATTGGCCTTAGCTTATATCGGATGCTTGAGCCATCCGCTGTTCGACTGGTTCAACAGTTACGGGATCCGCTTGCTTGAGCCATTTTCGAGCCAATGGTTTTATGGCGATACGTTATTCATCATTGATATCTGGCTGTGGGCTGCGCTGATGTACGGCGTTTGGGTTTCGCGTCGCCGCGAACGTAAGGGCGGCGCAAACTGGCACGCACCGGCTTTGGCCAGCTTCGCCGCCATTTGCGCGTATATCTTAGCCAATGGACTGATCACGGGCAGGGCGGAGCAATTGACCGCCCAAGCCGTTCAAAAACAGCATAAGATTATGCCGAATCTGGTTGTCGCCAATCCTGTGCCCGTGCAATTTTGGAAACGTGAAATACTTTGGCGCGACGACCGCCATTATGGGCAGGGCGCTTACACGCCGTTTAATGGCGCGCGCATCGATGACGTCGTTCGCGCCCATTATATGGGACGCGAAGACGCTAAGGCTTTTGAGACACATATCGTTCGCGGTTCGCCCCTGTTGTTCTGGTCACGTATGCCGGTTGCCGAGATTGTCGGCGAAGGCACGGAAAGGACGTTGAAGGTTTCCGACCAGCGCTTTTCTGACCCGCTGGTTGGCGACCGATTTAGCATGTTCTTTCCTATTGGAGTTGAAAGCAAATGACGGCCCCGGTTATCGTCTGGCTGCGCCGTGACCTGCGTCTTGCGGACCAAGCTGCAATCGCAGCCGCAGTGGCAAGCGGCGCGCCGGTTATCCCGGTCTACATCTTGGATGACGACACGCCAAAGCATCGCAAGATGGGCGCGGCGTCGCGGTGGTGGTTGCACCATAGCCTGACGGCGCTCGAGGCAGATTTGCGGGCATTGGGATCGCGGTTGATTTTGCGCGCCGGAAAATCCCATGAAGTTTTGTACGCGCTCGCTGAAGAGACCGGCGCATCGGCCATTCATTGCATGCGGCACTATGAACCATGGTGGCGGAATGCGGAAAAAGCCGTCGCAAGTGGACTAAGCACGGGTTGCGCATTTGTCGGCCACGACGGGAACTATCTGCTGCCCGCAGGCAGCGTCACCACAGGCAGCGGCGGGCAATATAAGATCTACACGCCGTTCATGCGCGCGCTCTGGCAGCATATGCCGCCCTCCGTGCCACTGGCACGGCCAAAGCAGTTCGCTGCGCCCCAGACATGGCCAGAGAGCGATGATATTGATGATTGGGCCCTGTTGCCCACCGAGCCCGATTGGTCCGGCGTTATGGTCGATATGTGGACCCCGGGTGAGGCTGGCGCGCGGGATCGGCTTGAGGCGTTTGCCGATAAGGCCAAATATTATGACGAGAAACGCAATCTGCCATCGGTTGCGGGTTCGTCATTACTCTCACCACATCTACACTTTGGCGAGATTTCACCTGCGGCGTGCTGGCACGCAACCATGCATGCCGGCGGGTCGGTTGATGTGTTCCTGAAGGAACTGGTGTGGCGGGACTATGCGCAGAATGTGATCGTCCAGTTGCCCGAATATGGCGCAAAGAACGCCCGCGATGCGTTCGACAGGCTGCCGTGGCGCGATCTATCCGATCCATCGGTAAAGGCCGATTTCGTGGCATGGACCAAGGGGCGGACGGGGTACCCAATCGTCGATGCCGGGATGCGGCAATTATGGGCGACCGGATGGATGCACAACCGTGTGCGGATGATTGCGGCGTCGTTCCTGGTCAAACATCTGCTGATTGATTGGCGCGAGGGCGAGAAATGGTTCTGGGATACGCTGGTGGATGCCGATTACGGCAGCAACAGCGTCAATTGGCAATGGACTGCGGGGACGGGCGTGGACAGCAATATGTTCGTCCGCATCATGGCGCCATTGTCGCAGTCAGAGAAATTCGACGCCGCACGTTACATCCGCGAATGGGTGCCAGAGCTTGCTGGCCTGCAAGAGCCGTATATTCACGACCCCGATGAATATGGCGCATGGCCAAAAAGCTATCCGCGCAAAATCATTGGCCACAAAGCCGCGCGTGAGCGTGCGTTAAAGGCGCATGAGGTGGTTAAATTATAAACCGTAGCCCTGAGCCGGCAGCGCGCAGCGCTGGCGAAAAGTCGAAGGGCGCTTTTCGGCCCAGCATAGCTGTTTGCTTATAGGCGTCCTTCGACAGACGCAGTCGCGATGCGACTGCTGCTCAGGACTACGGTAATTTTAGAGAGTTAGCCTTCGACAACCAACCTGTGACCGGTATCAAACTCGGTCGACAGCAACGCGATTATCGCATCCGCAACTACAGATGGTTCCTTCACCGTCGCCGGGTCTTCGCCCGGATAGGCCTTTGCCCGCATTTGGGTGCGCGTACGGCCCGGATCCACAATCGCGGTGCGTACCGCAGACAGGTTCTTCACTTCCTCGCCATAGCTGGCGACGAGCGTTTCGAGCGCGGCCTTTGATGCGCCATAGGCGCCCCAGAATGCGCGCGGCGCTGCACCGACCGAGGATGTCAGCGCCACAAGGCGACCGGAATCGGATTTGCGCAACAATGCATCGAATGACGCAATTAGCACCTGCTGCGCGGTTACGTTTAGCGTGAACAAACGCACGAATTCTGCGCCATCAATGGCTGGAACCGGCGCGAGCGTGCCGAGCATTGCGGCATTCAATACCAAGATATCGAGCTTACCCCAACGTTCGGTCACTGCTGTGGCAAGCCGTGCGATGCTGTCGCCATCCGTTAGGTCCAAAGGTGCAATCGTCGCATTGCCACCTGCGTTGAATATCGCGTCTTCAACGGCTTCGAGGTCTTTCGCATTGCGCGCTGTAATGATGACATGTGCGCCTTGCGCCGCGAGTGCCTTCGCCGTTGCCGCTCCAATCCCGCGGCTTGCGCCGGTTACCAGCGCCACTTTGCCTTCAAATAGCTTCGTCATGATTATGCAGACTTCCGTTCGCCCAGCATCATGAGGTCACCCGATTCATGCTCCTCATGGTCGGTGAGGGTGGTGGGATAGTCGCCGGTGAAACACGCATCGCAATATTGCGGTTGGTTTTTGTTGCGCGAATCTTCGCCCAACGCTCGGTACAGCCCATCAATGGAGAGAAAGGCGAGGCTGTCGGCCTGAATAAACTGCCGCATTTCTTCCACGTCCATGCGGCTCGCGAGCAATTTG
Source organism: Sphingorhabdus sp. (assembly GCA_044353705.1). Taxonomy (GTDB): domain Bacteria; phylum Pseudomonadota; class Alphaproteobacteria; order Sphingomonadales; family Sphingomonadaceae; genus Sphingorhabdus_B. The sequence continues at coordinate 18,600 of JBILBJ010000002.1, forward strand.
GAGCGTTCCGGCGTATCGACGCCATAAAAGCAGCTGTTCATCGTTGGCGGGCTTGCAATACGCATATGCACTTCGGCCGCGCCCGCTTCGCGCATCATCTGAACGATTTTGAGCGAGGTCGTGCCACGAACAATGGAGTCGTCAATCAGGACGATCTTTTTACCCGCAACCAGATTGCGGTTCGCATTATGCTTCAGCTTCACGCCCAAATGGCGAACGCCATCGCCCGGTTGAATGAAGGTGCGGCCAACATAATGTGAGCGGATAATGCCCAGCTCGAACGGAATCTTGGCCGCCTCGGCATAGCCAATCGCTGCAGGGGTGCCGCTGTCTGGTACGGGAATGACATAATCAACATCGACGCCATTTTCGCGCGCGAGTTCCGCGCCAATCGCCTTGCGGACCGAATAGACGCTGATGCCTTCCACAATGGAATCGGGCCGTGAGAAATACACATGCTCGAAAATGCAGGGGCGTTGCGAAACGGGGATGAACGGCTTGTGAGAATGAATTTCGCTGCCATGCACCACAACCAATTCGCCCGGTTCAACCGAACGGATAAATTCTGCGCCAACAATATCGAGCGCAACGGTTTCCGATGCGAAGATTATCGTGTCGCCAAGCTTACCCATGACCAACGGACGGATACCCAACGGATCGCGGCATGCGATCATCCCTTCGGTGGTCAGGCAGATGAGCGAATAGGCACCCTCAACACGCTTTAGCGCATCAATCAGGCGGTCCAGCAACGTCCGGTAACCCGACGTCGCCACCAAATGAATGATGACTTCGGTGTCCGATGATGACTGGAATATCGAACCACGGCGGACAAGGTCACGGCGCAATGCAACCGCGTTTGAAATATTACCGTTGTGCGCGACCGCAAATCCACCGGTGGCAAGGTCAGCATATAAGGGCTGCACATTACGCAGCGATGTTTCGCCCGTCGTTGAATAGCGGACATGGCCAATGGCGCTGCTTCCGCCAAGGCCATTAATGATTTCATCACGGTCGAAATTGCCCGCAACATGGCCCATGGCACGGTGCGTGTGAAATTCATGGTCGTCGTAACTGGTGATGCCGGCGGCTTCCTGGCCCCGATGCTGAAGCGCATGTAGGCCAAGCGCAACCATCGCGGAAGCCCCTTCGGCGTCGTAGACACCAAAAATCCCGCACTCCTCGCGAAGTTTGTCGTCATCAAATGGGTCGGTGGTCAGCATAATTCGAATCCCGCTGCGCGTCGCTGGCTGGCCTATAGGCAACGCGTCATCGATTGTCTCCCCCTTGTCGTGCTAATGTAACAAAGAAAATGTTGGCGGGCCACTTGCCCTTGCGTTAGGCCTTGGACATGACCGAAGAGATTGAAGCAGGGCTTGCCCTCACACCCAAATTTGACGCCAATGGATTGTTGACTGCTGTGGTCACCGATGCGGCGGACGGTGCGGTATTGATGGTGGCGCATATGAACGCCGAGGCACTCGCCAAAAGCATCGAAAGCCGCACTGCGGTATTTTATTCGCGCAGCCGTCAGCGGCTTTGGCAAAAGGGCGAAAGCAGCGGCAATGTTCTGCACATTGTCGACATGCGCATTGACTGTGATCAGGACGCCATTTGGATAATCGCAAAGCCACAAGGCCCGAGTTGCCATACGGGCGCGCGCAGCTGCTTTTATCGCAGGATAACGAAGGACGGATTGGAGCCAGTGTGACGCGCTCGGCATTTCCAATCTTCGCGTCATGTGCGCTGTTGGCCGGGCGCGTTTTCGTCTGCGGCCAGTGCGCAAGCGGCTTGGAACAAATATGCCAAACGCTACCGCGCATTGAACGGCTTTGCATCCGCTAGCTCGACCGTAACAGTCAATGGCAAGAAACTTGTTCGTCTGGCTGCAATGGGTTTCGGGGACGCAGCAAGCGCACGGGCAACTTGCAAGATGATCAAGTCGCAAGGCGGTGATTGCTTCGTGCGCACCAATGGTGGCGTCCAAAATATCCGCATGGCGAATGCCGCATGGCGTAAGATCGCCGCACGATAAGTTGTTAGTTGTGATCCGCTAAGGGGGCGGCGGGTTTAGGGTCAGGACCTATTAAATGACCTTGCCACCCTTTAGCATATGGCGCACGCGGCCTTGCACCGGCAAGCGGTCGAATGGCGTATTGCCCGCAAGTGCGGCCATGCGGTCACCATCGACTTGCCACGGCGCATCCGGGTCGACGAGAATGAGGTCTGGCTCATACCCTTCTGCTATTTGACCGGCATTCAGCCCCAAGATCTTCGCAGGATTTGATGCCAGCAGTTCGAACAACCGGCCCGTCGAAATCACATCGTCCCGCACGAGGTTGAGCGACAGCGCGAGAAGCGTTTCCGCCCCTGCCATGCCCGGCGCGCTTTCGGAATAGGGCAGGCGCTTGTCCTCTGGCCCGCGCGGGTCGTGCCCCGATGCAATGACATCAATCGTGCCATCGGCAATGGCGGCGATACAGGCCAGCCGGTCGCTTTCCGAACGCAGGGGCGGCGACAGATGGGCGAAGGTCCGGAAATCAGAAACGGCATTGTCGGATAGGAACAGGTGCCCCGGCGTAATGCCGCATGTGATGCGCAAGCCCTTTGCCTTCGCCGCGCGAATAAGGTCCAGCCCGCGCTCGGTCGTCACTTGGCGGAAATGCACATGCGCGCCGCTTTCCTCCGCGAGCAATAGGTCGCGGGCGATGGCAAGCGCTTCGGTGATGGGGGATGCGCTGGATAGGCCCAGCAACGTCGCGGTTTCCCCGGCCGTTGCAACCGCGTTGCCCGATAGGCCGGCATCTTCGCTGTGCACAAAGACGGGCAAGTCGAGCGCATGGCAGTAGCGCATGATGCGCAGCAATATGCCGCTATCGGCAATCCATTTGCGTCCCGTGGCAACGCCAACTGCGCCTGCTTCTTTCATCAGCGCGATTTCGGCCATCTGCAGCCCGTTGAGGCCCTGTGTTGCCGCAGCGAGCGGGTGCACCCACAGATCGGGTTTTCCTTTTAACGCGGCAAAGCGCACTGTTGCGGGGTCGTCGTGCACAGGCGACTGGTCAGGCATCAATGCGGCGCGCGTGATGCCGCCAAAGCGGAAAGCCGGCTTGTCGGTCTTAAATACGCCCAGGTCAATGATACCCGGCGCGATGATGAGGTCGCTGGCGTCCAACTGGTTCGCTATCGGGACGGCTTTTCCAACCGAGGCAATTTTGCCATTTTCGATATGCACATTCAGCGGCTCGGCCTTGTCCGCGCCGGGCAAAATGGCGTGGCCGTTCAGGATGCTGATTCCGGTCATGACCAACCCTCCTGACCGCGAGCCTTTCGGGTGAGTATATCGAGGCACGCCATGCGAACGGCGACACCCATTTCTACCTGTTCGGTAATGGCGGAGCGTTCAACATGGTCGGCGACATTGCTCGCAATCTCCACGCCGCGGTTCATTGGACCCGGGTGCATGACGAGCGCATCGGGCTTCGCCAACGCGAGCCGGCGTTCATCGAGGCCGTAGAGATGGAAATATTCGCGGGGCGAGGGGATGAAATCCCCCTGCATGCGCTCATTCTGAAGCCGCAGCATCATCACGACATCCGCGCCATCCAATGCTGCATCAAAATTGGTGAAGGTCTGCGCGCCAAAGGCCTCGATACCGCTTGGCATCAATGCAGGGGGCGCAACGACGCGGACTTCAGCGCCCAATGTTTTAAGGCAAAACAGATTTGAGCGCGCAACGCGGCTGTGCAGCACATCGCCGCAGATGACGACGGTTTGGCCTTCGACCCGCCCTTTGCGGCGCATGATGGTCAGCGAATCGAGCAAAGCCTGCGTGGGATGTTCGTGGCTTCCGTCGCCTGCATTGATGACAGGGCAATCGACTTTGCTTGAAATCAGCTGCACCGCGCCGGAACTGCCGTGGCGGATGACAATGGCATCGGCGCGCATGGCGTTTAATGTCATCGCAGTGTCGATAAGTGTTTCGCCTTTTTTGACGCTCGATTGCGCCGCGTGCATATTCACGACGTCTGCGCCAAGCCGTTTTCCAGCTATTTCGAACGACAGCAATGTGCGTGTCGAGTTTTCAAAAAAGGCATTGATAATCGTAAGGCCCGACAATCGGCCATCATGCTTTGCAGGGCCGGAGCGGTTCAACGCCACCCATTGTTCAGCCTCTTTCAGGATGTAGAGAATTTCCCATTTCTGAAGTCCAGCGATACCAAGCAAATGCTTGTGGGGAAAAGCGCCCGACCCGCTTGGAAAGCTGTCGGCTGCAAAAGGCTGTGTCCATGTCATTAAAGCGATGCCCTTAAAGGGAAGGGGGGCAATACTCAATCATTTTGTCGGCTATGTCGTGGTTGACCAAAAACCGTCACCCAATGGTCAGCGCATCGATTGCGCCCTGCAGAATGAATGCCGCTGCGCCGCTGTCGATTTTTTCGGCCCGTTTTGCGCGGCTCATGTCGGCGGCAATCATGTCTCGCTCAACGGCTTGGGTCGACCAACGTTCGTCGCGCAACAAAATCGGCAGGCCAAGGTCAGCGATGTTGCGCGCAAAAGCCCGGCTTGATTGGCTTCTGGGGCTTTCGCTGCCATCCATATTGAGCGGCAAGCCAATGACGATGCCGCGCGTGGCGCGGGTCGCAATCGCCGCGCTGAGTGCCGCCTTGTCTTTGGAAAACTTGCTTCTGCGGATCAGATCGGCGGGGGACGCGAATGTCCAGCCAGCGTCGCAAAACGCTGTGCCAATTGTTTTGGTGCCAATATCGAGCCCAATCAACACGCCGCCATCGGGAAGCTGTTCCAGAAAATCGGCGACCGCATCAAAAATCATTTCTGAAGAAACTTCCGTAGTCGCAATGTGGCATCCGCCCGCACATTCGCCCAAAACAGCGGGAAGTCATACACATGGTAATTGTTGCCGGGCAGGACATATGGCCCCACTTCGGGCGGATCACCGATCAACAAAAAGCCCTTTGGATCGCATCGTGCGGGTACGGCACCGACGACCAGCTCGCCGACTTCCATAGACGCATCTGGCTTTAACGTGCCCAAATTGGCCTTCATGTCCGCCGCAGCGGCTGCGCCACCGTTCAAAGGATTGGTGCACAGCATTGCAGTGCCTTTGCGGCTTTCGCCGTTGAAGCCCGTCGTTGCGTCATAGACTTTTGATATGCGGTCATATTCAGCGGGCTCGGCAAAACTCTGCCACGCCATGATGCACCCTGTTTGATCGGGCCCCGAGCATGCGGGCAGCCCCATCGCAGCGACATCATTGTCCACTGAAATTGGCCAGCCAACAACATAAGCGGCGACGATTCGTTTGGCGATTGGTTTGCCTACAACGCGATCCTTTAGCAGATGTGTAAGATGCAGCGCGCCTTGGCTATGGCCAGCCAATATAATCGGCCGGTCTTTTTGCGCCTTCGCTACAAATTCATCGAACGCCAAAAGAACGTCCTGATATGCGGCGTCCAACGCTTGTTGACCCTCGGACTTGGTGGTCAGGAACGATCCTATCGCCGCCTGACGATAGCGGGGCGCCCACATTTCACCCGTGCTGGCAAAGGGCGACGCCAAGCCGCGTAGGAACAATCTCGCGCGATCCTGCGATTCTGCATCGTCCAGCGGGGCATTCCAATGATCCCGGCCGATATAGGATGTCGGATGAATGAAAAATATCGCCGCCGGTCCCCGCAGTTCTGGCTTAGCCGTGCCCACAGGCAGCCAGTCAGCTGGATTCTCAGTCTTGCCGGGCCGTGCAAACCACATTTCGTTGCTGGCATATTTTGTTGGTTCAAATGCCGCCTGCTTTTCGAACTTTGCCGTTGGGACAAATGCCAGTTCGGTAAGCTCCGCCTCATAAATGCGGATAACGAAACCGCCCGCGATGACGAGGACGATGAGCGCTGCGACGATATAAATGAATTTACGAGCCAAGTTTATGTCCTGAAATTTTGATGCGATTTAGCCGATTGGACGGAAATAGCATCGGAAAATTGAATAGAGCCTGAAAGATTAAGCTTTTCCGTTGAAGCGGGGCAGGTGCAATGCTAGCGGCTGGCGCATGTCTGTAGATAAAGATACCGTGAACAAAATCGCACGGCTTTCGCGCATCGCGATTAGCGATGCAGAGGCTGACAAGATGGTCGGCGAACTCAATGGCATTCTTGCCTGGGTGGAGCAATTGGGGGAGGTCGACGTCACTGGCGTTGAGCCGATGACGGCCGTCATCTCCAATAAGCTGCGCCTGCGTGATGACGTCGTCACCGATGGCGATGTCCGCGACAAGGTGCTTGCCAATGCGCCAGCTAAGGAAGGCAGCTTCTTCGGCGTGCCCAAGGTGATTGAATAATGACTGATTTTTCGAGATTGGGCGTAGCCGCCATTCGTGATGGCGTCGCCAACGGCGAATTCAAAGCCGTTGAGGTTGCTGAAGCACTCAATACGCGCGTTGCTGGGGCAAAGGCACTGAACGCCTTTATCGTCGAAACACCTGAAATGGCCGTTGCGGCTGCGCAAGCGGTTGATGCCGACCGCGCGGCGGGCAAGCCGCTTGGCAAAATGGCCGGCGTGCCGATTGGCATGAAGGATTTGTTCTGCACCGAAGGCGTGCAGACGACCGCCGCAAGCCATATGCTGGAAGGCTTCGTCCCGACATATGAGTCGACGGTATCGGCCAATCTTTGGAAGGCTGGGGCAGGGATGCTGGGCAAGCTTAACCTTGACCAGTTCGCCATGGGTTCGTCGAACGAAACCAGCTATTTCGGCAATGTCATTTCGCCTTGGCGCCGCAATGACGGCGGCAACGCCGCGCTTGCGCCGGGTGGTTCATCGGGCGGTTCGTCCTCTGCCATCGCGGCGCGGCTTTGCCCTGCTGCGACGGGTACCGACACCGGTGGTTCCATCCGCCAACCAGCGGCATTTGTTGGCATTAGCGGCATAAAGCCAACCTATGGCCGCTGCTCGCGTTGGGGCGTTGTGGCATTCGCCAGTTCGCTTGACCAAGCTGGCCCAATGGCGCGCGACGTCCGCGATTGTGCGATCATGTTGGAGGCCATGGCAGGCTTTGATCCAAAGGATTCGACCTCGCTCGATTTGCCTGTCCCTGCATGGGAAGCGGCTTTGAACAGCGATCTGAAGGGCAAGCGTATTGGTATCCCCCGCGAATATCGTCTTGATGGTATCGACGAAGATATTGCCAAGATGTGGGATAATGGCATCGCATGGCTGAAGGATGCCGGCGCGGAAATCGTCGATATCAGCCTGCCGCATACAAAATATGCGCTGCCTGCTTACTATATCATCGCCCCTGCCGAAGCGTCATCGAACCTTGCGCGCTATGACGGCGTGCGCTTCGGTTTGCGCGACTTGCCAGAAGGCGCTGGCCTGCAAGACATGTATGCCGCAACCCGCGCCGCCGGTTTCGGTGAAGAAGTGCGCCGCCGCATCATGATCGGCACTTATGTGCTCAGCGCTGGCTTCTACGACGCATATTACACGCAGGCGCAAAAGGTCCGCGCCTTGATTGCACGCGATTTCGAAAATGCGTGGGCAAGCTGTGACCTCATCCTCGCGCCAACCGCACCTAGCGCGGCCTTTGGTTTGGGTGAGAAAAACGCCGACCCATTGTCGATGTATTTGAACGACGTGTTTGCGGTGCCTGCCTCATTGGCTGGCCTGCCTGCGATGTCGGTTCCGGGTGGCCTCGACAAGCAAGGCCTGCCTTTGGGGCTGCAGATTATCGGTATGGCGCTTGACGAACAGGCTGTGCTTAACGCCGGCCTCGCGATTGAGCAGCGTTCAGGATTTACGGCGGAAGCCGGAGAGTGGTGGTAATATGAGCGAGTACCGCATCCAGGGTAACACCGGTGAATGGGAGGTCGTGATTGGCCTTGAAGTTCATGCGCAGATCACCAGCGAGTCCAAGCTATTTTCGGGCTCATCCACCGGCTTTGGCGCCGAACCCAATAGCCATGTGAGCCTTGTCGACGCAGCGATGCCCGGCATGTTGCCTGTGCCAAACCGCGAATGCCTGCGTCAGGCTGTGCGCACCGGCATGGCGATCAATGCGCAGATCAACCGCTGGTCGCGGTTTGACCGTAAGAATTATTTCTACGCCGATTTGCCGCAGGGCTACCAGATTTCGCAATTGTATCACCCCATCGTGGGTGAGGGCGAGATTGAAGTCACGCTGAACGAAAAAGACCCGGATAGCCCGACCAAGAAAATTGGTATCGAGCGCATCCATGTCGAGCAAGACGCAGGCAAATTGATGCATGACCAGCATCCAACCATGTCTTTTGTCGATTTGAACCGCTCGGGCGTTGCGTTGATGGAAATCGTGTCGCGTCCTGACATCAGCAGCCCGCAAGAGGCTGGAGCGTATCTCAAGAAACTCCGCTCCATCCTGCGCTATGTTGGGTCGTGCGACGGCAATATGGAACAGGGCTCGATGCGCGCCGACGTCAACGTGTCTGTCCGCAAGCCCGGTGGTGAACTGGGTACGCGCACAGAGACCAAGAATGTCAACTCCATCCGCTTCATGATGCAGGCGATTGAGTATGAAGCGCAGCGTCAGGTGGATCTGATCGAAAGCGGCGGCGCAGTGGTTCAGGAAACCCGCTTGTTCGACCCGAACAAGATGGAAACGCGGTCGATGCGGTCGAAAGAAGACGCGCATGATTATCGTTATTTCCCCGATCCTGATTTGTTGCCGGTCGAACTCGACGACGCGTTTCTGGAGGAATGCCGTGCGTCCTTGCCAGAGCTTCCCGATGCCAAACGTGCGCGTTATGAAGCATTGGGCCTTACCGCATACAATGCGGCGGTTCTGACGGCCGAAGCCGAAACGGCGTTTTGGTTCGAAGATTTGTTGGCCGAAGGCGTCGATGCCAAGCAGGCGTCGAACTGGCTGATGTCCGAATTGTTCGGTGCGCTGAACAAGCTGGGCAAGACCTTGGACGAAAGTCCGGTCAATCCGAAGCAAGCGGCCGAGCTTCTTAGCCTGGTTGCCGATGGCACGATCAGCGGCAGCATCGCCAAGCAAGTCTTCGAAATCATGCTTGAGACCGGGCAGGGCGCATCTGCGATTGTCGAAGAAAAAGGCCTGAAACAGACCAATGACACGGGCGCGATTGAGGTAGAAATTGCCAAGATCATGGCTGCCAATGAAGATAAGGTCACCGAGTACCGCTCGGGCAAAGACAAATTGTTTGGTTTCTTCGTGGGCCAGACGATGAAGGCGATGCAGGGCAAGGCCAATCCCCAAATCATCAACGACTTGCTGAAAAAGGCGCTTGGTTAACAGGTGATAAGGGCGCAGCGGTGGTTTTGCCGCATCTGCCCTTGCCCTAGCGGGGCTTTCCCGTTAGAGGCTCCCGTCGTTTGTGAAACGGCAGCTTTTCGTAAGCGGGCGTGGCGGAATTGGTAGACGCACCAGATTTAGGTTCTGGCATCGCAAGGTGTGGGGGTTCGAGTCCCTTCGCCCGCACCACGAAATAGGGAAGTTCCCGGCTGTCGTTGAGCCCGAAAGCCATTTAACGTTTAAGGTGAGGCCAGCCGCTTTGCCTGCAGATAGAGAAGATATTATGCAAACCGTCGAGACACAGAATGAAGGCCTGAAGCGCGCATATCGTATGACGATTACCGCGAAAGACGTCGAATCACGCATCGATGCCGAGGTAAAGAAAATCGCGCCTCAGGTGCGTATGCCCGGTTTCCGCGCTGGTAAGGTTCCAGCCAATCTGGTCAAGAAAATGCATAAGGATTCGCTGCTTCAGGACGCGCTGAACAGTTCGATTCAAGAAGGCGTCCAAAAGACGATTTCCGACCACAAGCTGCGCCCTGCGACTCAGCCGCACGTGCATCTCGATAATGGGTACGAGCCCGGCAAAGACGCGGTTGTTGATTTCCATCTCGAAGTCCTGCCTGCCATTACGGCGCCGTCGATCGATGGCATCACGCTTGAGCGCCTGACGGTTGACGTCAGCGACGCACAGGTAGACGAATCGATCCTGAAGCTTGCTGCAGGACAAAAAAGCTTTGAAGCGGCTGACAAGAAATATGCCGCAAAGATGGGCGACAGCGTCGTCATCGACTTTGAAGGCAAGGTTGACGGCGTACCATTCGAAGGCGGCAAGGGCGAAGGCATGGCCGTTGAGCTTGGCTCAGGTCAGTTGATCCCCGGTTTCGAAGACCAGCTTGTTGGCGTGAAAGCCAATGACGAGAAGGTTTTGAACGTAACCTTCCCCGAAGATTACAATGCCGAAAACCTAAAGGGCAAAGCCGCGACGTTTGACATCGTCGTCACCGAAGTGCGCAAGCCAGTCGAAGCGAAAGCGGATGACAATCTTGCCAAGATGTTCGGCCTCGACGGTATCGACAAGCTGCGTGAACTGATGAAGGTTCAGGTTGAGCAAGAACATAACGGCCTGACCCGCACCTACATGAAGCGCCAGCTGCTTGATCAGCTTGCTTCGGATCATGACTTTGACGTGCCGCCATCGATGGTCGAAGCAGAATTCGAACAGATTTGGGCGCAGCTGGAGCAGGAAGCTGCCCGCGAAGAAGACGCCGAAGCTGCGAAGAAGGAAATGGAAGCCGAGCGTGAAGAGTATCGCGATATCGCCGTCCGCCGCGTTCGCCTTGGTCTGTTGCTTTCCGAAATCGGTCAGGCAAATGGCGTTGAAGTCAGCCAACAGGAAATGAACATGCTCGTGCAGCAAGCTGCACAGCAATATCGCCCTGAAGACCGTCAGCGTTTCGTGCAGTATCTGCAGGAAAACCCAATGGCAGCGGCCCAGCTGCGTGCGCCAATGTTTGAAGACAAGGTTGTAGATTTCTTGTTCGACAAGGCGACGATCACGGAAAAGACCGTGACTAAGGACGTTCTGGAAGCAGCGATTGAAGCTGAACCAGACGCACAGCCAGCGGCCAAGAAGAAGGCACCTGCGAAAAAGGCTGCAGCAAAGGAAGAGGCACCTGCAAAGGAAGCTAAGCCTGCTGCAAAGAAAGCTGCTCCTAAGAAGGATGCCGCTGAGGCTAAGCCAGCGGCCAAGAAAGCGCCTGCCAAAAAGGCTGCGCCTAAGAAATAATCGTCCAACTTTGGACAAAAAAAAGGCCTCGGGATTCCGGGGCCTTTTTTGTTTCGGTCACGCTGACTTGCATCACATTTCGCTTTTAATCGACCAGATCATTCAAAATCTAAAAACTAATCGATTTTACAATGTACGTCGCAGCGCAATTTTGTTCAACTCTCTGTGGATTGCGCGCCAACTTAACCTTTTCCTGCTTGAAACTTTGTCTGCCCGCGCCGATGTAGGCATCAGCGTAAAAACAGAACAGCCCAGAGGTATTTCATGCACGTCCCATTTGATCCGGTACAAGCCCTAGTTCCCGTCGTTATCGAGCAATCGAACCGCGGAGAGCGGAGCTGGGACATCTTTTCGCGTCTTCTGCGCGAGCGGATCATTTTTGTGACGGGTGAAGTCGAGGACAATATGGCGTCGGTTATCACCGCGCAGCTGTTGTTCCTTGAGTCGGACAATCCAAAGAAAGACATTTGGATGTACATCAACTCGCCGGGCGGCGTTGTCACCGCTGGCATGGCGATCCACGACACGATGCAGTATATCCGTCCAAAGGTCGGGACAGTGTGCATCGGACAAGCCGCATCGATGGGCAGCTTCCTGTTGGCTGCGGGTGAACCTGGCATGCGCGTTGCGCTGACCAATTCGCGTATCATGGTCCACCAGCCTTCGGGCGGCGCGCGTGGTATGGCATCCGACATTCAAATTCAGGCAAATGAGATCCTGCGCATTCGCAAGCGTATGAACGATTTATACGCCAAATATACCGGCAAGCCGTTGAAGGACATTGAAAAAGCGATGGATCGCGACACCTTCTTGGAAGCGGACGAGGCCAAGGCATTTGGTCTGGTCGACGAAGTCTTTGACAAGCGCCCGCTGAATTCCGAGGCAGGCGCAGACTGATTGCGTTAGCAATCGCGTTCAGGCCTTTGCCAAGATGGCACAGCCCATTTTGGGCTATTGCCAAATTGGAACGCATCTTTAGGATGTTGGTTCAATAAAGTACGACCCGTTTCGGCGTGGTAGCAGGACATATTATGACGAAGTTAAGCGGATCCGACACTAAGAGCACCTTATATTGCTCATTCTGTGGAAAATCACAGCACGAAGTCCGCAAGTTGATCGCTGGCCCGACCGTTTTCATCTGTGATGAGTGCGTTGAGCTTTGCAACGACATCATTCGTGAAGAAACCAAGGGAGCGCTTACCGGCCGCAAGGAAGGTGAAGTTCCTACACCGCGTGAAATATGCGAAGTTCTCGACGACTATGTCATTGGTCAACCGCAGGCAAAGCGTGTGCTGTCGGTTGCTGTGCACAACCATTATAAGCGGCTTAACCATGGTGCCAAAGGCGCCGAAGTTGAATTGGCCAAGTCGAACATCTTGCTGGTTGGACCAACCGGCTGCGGAAAGACCTTGCTTGCCCAGACTTTGGCAAAGACCTTTGACGTGCCATTCACGATGGCCGACGCGACGACCCTGACAGAAGCTGGCTATGTCGGTGAAGATGTTGAAAACATCATCCTGAAGCTGCTGCAGGCGTCCGACTATAATGTCGAAAAAGCGCAGCGCG
>JBILBJ010000229.1:0-2956 GCA_044353705.1 Sphingorhabdus sp.
CGAACTGCTGCGTCTTGTCGCGTCCGCAGTCTAAACGAACCTTCTGCCCGATTAAACCTCTTGTGCCTTAAGCTTCCAAGCATTTTCCAGATAGCGCTGCATGGCAGCTTGCGCCTCAGGCTCCAGCTCCAGCAATGTGCGGCGTTTATCTGTTGGGTCAGTCCAGCGTTTGACTAAGCCGGCCTCAACCAGATGGTTTACATGACGCAGCGCGGTGGTGAGGGGAACAAGGGTCGTTGCCGATGCGCTTGATGCGGGCACAGGCTCGCCGCGCAAGCTTGCTTCGGCGAGGTCCAGCAGTATTTCCCACGAAGGGCCACTCAGCACAGCGGGGTCGAAATATTTCGATTTATTATGTTGGAACTTCAACAGCAGCCGGATGAAACCTTGCAAATCTTCATGCGTTGGCCGCGCGTCTTTATCGACATTGTCCTGCGATACCTGCGGACCCAGTCGCTTGGTAAGTGCCATGATTTGAAAAAGGTTGGCCAACGCGGAATGACTGGCGGTGGCGCGCCGCAGTGCGGTCGCCAAATCATCCATCGACACGGGCTTGCTGAGTAAATCAGTCGCCTGCGATTGCATTGCCATGGTGGCAACTTCCAGGCTTGAATAGGCCGTTACCACCAATGTTACTATCGGCCGGTTTGGTTTAAACCGCTCCGCAATTTCGGAGAGCAACGAAATGCCGTTCATGCTCGGCATTTCCAAATCGGTCAGCACAATGCCGATATCTGGGGAATCCGAAATCTTCTTGAGCGCTTCCGACGCATTGCCTGCGCAGACCACATCATAGCCCAGATTAACGATCGTATCGCGATATTCATCCAGACAAATCGGGTCGTCGTCCACGACGAGAACCGTGCATCCTTTCGGAGTTCGTTTGAAGGTCAACTCTCCGTTTGAGTCGCTGACGTGCATGAAAGGTCCCCGTTATTCCTGACAATAGGCTTTACTGACCCTACGAATTGTCGTGCTCCCCATCAATGTAACTTAACCGTAAAAAATTTACCAGACCCGATCTGCCATGTTTTTGCAGATGCAACGGTTCTGGCATATGCAGGGTTGGACAAAGCCGTTGTTGATTATAGAACGGCGGACTGGCCAGTATCTTAGATGAGCTTAGACCAGCAAAGCTAGATTAGGACTGAAGCTTAAACGCAAGCGTAAGCGTCATTCCGCATACTGTCATTCTTTGATTATTTCTGACTGTTGCGGAACGCAAAGCGCAAAAGATAATACCATAAAGGCTTTGGGTAACGCATGATCAGGTTCAGCTGTCGCCTTGTGCTGCGTGTTGGGACTACTGCTACGTGGTGGTACATGCGCAAGATAGCGGTCATTATGCTGCCTCCCTTTTTTCCGAAATGGCGTCTGCGTATGTCTGGAACAATTCGGTAAAGTGCTCGTCGAGTGTGCGCGCAGTCATGGCTGCGTGGTGCGCAGCAGACCGAAGCTGATGTTGATCGCGATCCAATAAGCGCTCAATCGCCGACGCGGCATCATGCGCGTTCCCGGGCACATAAGTTTCACTAAAATCTGGATGGGCAATATCTGCGACCGCGCCTGCGTTCGGGAGGACCAAAGGCAGCCCAGACGCCAGCGCTTCCGACGCGACAAGTCCAAAAGTCTCTGCAGAAGAGCCATGCACCAGCGCATCGCAACTCGCCATTATGGTCGCCAGCGCAGTGCGATTGCGGATAGGTTCAAGCAACTGGATATGCGGGTTGCCGTTTACATGCTCAATTACCGATGCCTGCTGGTGGCCATTGCCGATCAAAACTAAGCCCACTGGCCGTTTCGCCGCGACGCGCGCCACCGCGTCGATAACGCAGGGCCAGCGTTTCTCTGGCGTATGGCGACCAATGCCTAACAACAATGTCGCCGTATTGGGCAAGTTGCAGCGCGCCAATAGGTCCTGCCGGACTGACATATGCCTTCTCGCCGGGGAGAAAACGCCTGCATCCACGCCCATTGGGATGTTAACGGCCCCGTATATCCCGCCGCTGGCGAGCCTTTTTTGCAGGCTGGGCGATGCACATATGGTGTAATCAAAGCTGTTGCACATGCGCCTGAGATAACGCCAGAACCATTCAAACTGCCGATCAATGGCATCGCGTGAGGCAACGCCATCGAACCAGCGATATGCCCATGCCGACAGCGGGTCATGGTGCATGAATATCGACCGAAGTGCCTTGCCGTTCCAGCTTCGGGCAATCCATGCACCGCGCCACGGGGACGATGCCTCCAACACATCGGGTTGTTCTGCGTCCAAAATGGCGTGAACGGGCGCTGCATCCCAGAACATGCCATATTTTTTGTCAAATGGCAGGGGCGGCGCTTTTACATAGATGATCCGGCACGCGTTTCCATATTCGACCACTCCGTCTTTATTACCCGGAGCAATCACGGTTATGGCATGGCCGAGCCGCGCTCCAAATGCGAGCTTCGCATGGATATATGTCCGGACGCCACCACCTTCAGGCGCGTAAAATTCGGAGACATCGACGATTTTCATGGCTGTCCTCCGGTCGTTTGATTTTTGACCGGGCCAACGCCAATTCCTTGCCGATAATTCATGACGATGGGGATGGAGCGGACGCCTTGCCCAATGGCGAGCGCAACCGTTTGCACTTTGGGCTTACGCAATCCCAGCTTTGGGTTGTTCGCAAAACCGACGCCGTCACCCGATAGACCAAATTTTCCGTTTTCATCACGATCATGCAGCAACGCCAACGCATATCGCCCGGGACCCGGTGCGCGAATGCAGATCAAAACTGGCCCTGCGCTCGGGACAGCCATCGGCACCCGCCGAAAGGGTTTGCCCGCCGCAATCAAAATCTTGTCGCTTTGCAAGAAATCAGCATCATTATCAGGGTAAAGCTCCAGGATGAGCTTACCCCTGCGGTCCTTTAAGCCGATAACGTTCACGCTTACCGCAGGGCCAGTTTCTGCG
>JBILBJ010000054.1:0-10056 GCA_044353705.1 Sphingorhabdus sp.
CCATTTGGCGCAAATGCGGAACAGGGACGCCGTTTTCATCGCTCGGAATGCTCCGTCCGGTTTTGAAATCGACCGCGCGCACCAATCCCGGTTCGACGAGCAACCGGTCAATACGGCCATTGATCACCGTTTCACCCACAACAGCCACAAGCGGAACCTCGGCGCGCGCCTGTGGACCGAAAAAGGCCGCCGAGGCAGGATCGCTGACAACCGCGGTCACTTCAGCCAATAACTGGCCGGTGTCGATATCATCGTTTCGTGCCTGGACCGCCAACCAATGCGCCGCCGTTTTGAGCGACTCGCCATCCGTGATGCGTTCAAACAAAGCGTGGATCAGCGTGCCGCGGTTGGCGGCTTTGCGCATCGCTGCGTTTGCGGGGGTGTCGCCATAATCGTCATCGTCGAGCCGCGATGGCACCAACGGACGCGGTGGGCGCTGCTCGATAGGCGCTGGTGCGAACAGCCAATCAGGGCTGGTTGGCAGAGGCACTACCGCCGACTGCTTTTTTGCAGAGCTTTCCGGCGCCACCATCGACGCGCCTTCCGCGCCCACGTGGCGCATAACCCTGCCCCAGCGCGGATCATCTTCCCAACTACAGCCGAGCGCCGTCATGCCTTTTTCAATCGCGGCGCACCAGCTTTCGGCAGGTGGCTCACCCTTGCGGCTAATGCCCAACGACCCCGCCATAATCAGCCGCTCTTCCGCGCGGGTGATGGCCACATATAATAACCGCTTATGCTCCTGCAGTTCGCGGGTCTTCTGCATATCGACAATGTCTTGCAAACGCCCTGATTGCTCGCTTTTGCGAATGGGCAGCAACGGCGTGCGTTGCCCCTCATCCATCAACAATTCAACCGACTGATCGGGCTTTTTGGTGGGATCAGACGTAATATCCGCCAAAATGACCACGGGCGCTTGCAAGCCCTTGGCACCATGCACGGTCATGACACGGACTTCTTTGGTGCCGCTGTCGCTTTCGCGTTTGATTTCAATTTCGCCGCGGTCGAACCACGCCATGAACTTTTGCAGGCCACCGCCATGCTGTTGTTCGAATTGCAGCGCCGAATTCAGCATTTCCTCGATAGGGACCAAAACTTCGCGTCCCAAACGCGCGGTAAATTTGCGCCGCGCACCAATGGGTCCGGACAAAATCTGTTCGAGGAAATGATACACCGTCGTAAAATCAGCCGCAGCCAGCATATCGCGTAACGGCGCAAGATCATCGGCGAGTTCGGGCTTCGCACGGATATGCTGCCACAAGCTGCCTTCGCGATCACCGACATAGCCGTGCGCCAGCAACTGTTCCTGGGTCCACCCGATAATGGGCGAAACCAGCAAGCACGCAAGGCTCAGGTCATCGTTGGGTTGCAGCACAAACTTGATGGCCGCCAGCAGGTCTTGCACCACCAACGGCTGCAAAAACTTCAGCCTGTCGATGCCCGCGACCGCGACGTTGCGTTCGTGCAATTGCGCGACCAGCAGCGACGCCATGTCACCGCGGCTGCGCAGCAGGAACATGATGTCCCCCGGCTCCAAATGACGCCCCTGGCTTTCAAGCCAAGGCTTCTCGTCAATGAGCGCTTTGGCATGATCGGCCAATCGTTCCGCCAGAGCGCGTTTTTCGTCGCTGAACCAGTCTTCTTCATCTTCCGACGCATCGCTATCGTCCGCTGCGTTCGGCTTTGCGGATATGGGCTGCAAAAGCTCAACCATGCCAAAATGCGGCTTTTCGCTATAATGCGGGTCAATGATATCGTTAATGCCAAAATCGGCAGAGCCAGACCCGTCGATCACGGCGTTTACAAAATCGAGTATCGGCGCGGTCGAACGGAAACTGCGCGACAAGGTGAGCCGTTTCAGTTCGCTACCGGCGGCATCAATGCGTTCGGCAAAATAGCGGCCCGCTTCCTCATATCGTTCGGGGGCGGTCCCCTGAAATCCGTATATCGCTTGTTTAAAATCGCCGACCGAAAACAGCGTCCGGTTCTTTTCGGGGTTCGCACCCATGCCGCTGTAAAAATCATCGCTCAGCGCGCTGATGATATCCCATTGCGCTTTGTTGGTGTCCTGCGCCTCATCCACCAAAATATGGTCGATCTGCTTGTCGAGCTTAAACCGCACCCATTGCGCCATTTGGCCATGCTGCAAAAGTTCGGCGGTGCGCCGGATCATATCGTCAAAATCAACCGCGCCGATGGCATGTTTGGCGCGACTATATTGCGCCGCAAATTCCTTGCCGATGCACAATGCGCGCGCCAGCCTGTCGGCATATTGCGCACGCGTTACGTCGCCCAATAGTCGCTCTGTCCATTGAAACATTTCGAGCGCGTGTTCGGCATAGACCTCCGTTGTCGGGGTATGTCCGCTCGTCGAAATCTGGGGGTCCCCCTTGGCCGTTGACCAACAGCGATGCAGATCGACCAAGAGCCCCGCGCGTTCGGTCGGCGTACGCGATAGCCAATCCTGAAGGACTGCCGCACGCTTGCCGCCGCGGCTATCCGCCTTGTTCTTGCCCCACAATAGGTTCGCCTCAATAACCGCCTGCAATGTCGCGCGCGGGATGCGCGCGTCGGCGAATGCGTCTTCCAGCATGTCCTCAACAGGGCCGTCGAAATGAACGCCTGCCAGCCGCCGTGCCCAGACGACCGCGCCGGTATCATTGGGTATCATGGTCATGACATCGGGCGATGCCGCCGCCCTGTGCAGGAACCGGAGCGCCCCGTCCTCACCCATATTCAGGGATAGTTCCTGCAGGTCTTTGACCATTTTCGTCTCGCCGCGCGCTTCGGCTTCAAGCACCAGGTTGACCAATGCTTCGCGTAGCAATTCCTGCTGCTCGCGTCCTTCAATCGGTTTAAATCCCGGAACCAATCCGGCTTCCTCGGGGAAGCTGCCCAGCAACGACTGGCAGAAACTGTGGATGGTCAATATTTGTAGGCCACCGCCGGGCGCATCCAACACCTTTGCAAAAAGCTGACGTGCGCGTTTCCGTGCCTCCGGCCCCGAGTTCGCGCCAATCGCTTCAAGGTCGTGAAATAGCGCGCCATCTTCGCGCTGCACCCAAGACGCCAAAAGCTGGTTAATCCGGTCCGCCATTTCGGACGCGCCAGCCTTGGTAAAGGTGATGCACAATAGATTTTCAGGTTCCACATCGCTTTCCAAAAGCAACCGGATCACACGCGCGGTTAAAACCTGCGTTTTGCCCGTTCCTGCAGATGCACTGAGCCAGATGTTATCGCCGGGGATGACGGCGCTGCGCTGCGCCGGAATGAGCGGCTTTAGCGTCGGTGATTCAGAGGTCATGCCTGCTCCTCCGAAATCGATTGCCGGCCATTCCATTCCTGCAACCGCATCAATTGGTCATAGTCACCATAATGCGCAAATTCAGGATGCAGCTTTGCGGTGAAGGGCGCGTCGCCCAAAATCCATTGCGCAATAGCCTCTTCTGCTTGCGCGACGGCAAAGGCCACAAAGTCGGCACTTGCAGGCTTGTTATCGCTCGGCCGCGTGCTCGTCAGGACTGCGATATTTCCGAACTTCTGATTGTTTTTCGCAAGGCTCCAATACTCAAATTTGGTCGCTAAGCCCGCCACACCTTTGATAGCCATCTGCTCGGCCATATAGCCGATGAGGCCAAGCTGGAGGGCAAAGCCCGCATTCACTTGCTTGGTCGATGGTGGCATGCCGGTTTTGTAGTCAACGATCACCAGACTTCCGTCCGCAAGCCTATCAATACGGTCAACGCGTCCGTTCACGGTTATGCCCATGATGTCGACCTTGCCGGGTTGTTCGGCCACCGCGACGACGCGTCCATGGTCATTCATTTGCCGCTTGGTTTCTTCGGCGACCCAGCGCAGGCCAGCGGCAATGCGTGGTTGCCAGAATGCACGTAGCAAGGGATCCGTTGCCTCTTGTGCCAGCAAGTCATCCACACGCTGCACGAGCTTATCCACGGCACAATCGTCTTGTTTGAACCACTGTTCCAACAAATCATGCACCAACGATCCGCGCCACGCGAAGCTGGGTTCGGCATCGACCTTTTCTAGCACACGGAGGCCGAGAATACGTTTTGCGTAAAAAGAATAGGGGTCGGACTTTAGCTGGTCAAAATCGGTGACGGACAGGCTCACCAATCGCTGCTGTGCCGTGGGACGCGGCAATGGTCGGCTTTCAAACGGAACCTTATTGGCGGGTTCATCCAGATGTGCAGCCAGCGCAAGTGACTGTTGGTCCTGCTCCAGATTGTCCGCCGTAAGCGCCTTTATCCGCAGCAGAAAGCGCGAGGCCACGGTTGGCCCGCCGCGGTCACGCCGCGCGCGGGTTAACAGCACTTCGCGACCACCCAATGCGGTCGCAAGATCATGCGCAGACAATCCGATATTCCGGTCCAATGTCGGCAGTTTCAAATGCCGCCGGATGGCAGGCGCCAGCCAAGGGTCCGGCTGCGCTATTTGCGGCCATGTTCCCTCATTCAACCCCGAACAGATGACGAGGTCCGCCTGCTGCAATCGTGCTTCCAACAGACCATAAATCGCAACCCGCGGATGGCCGCCATATGGCGGACGCACCACCGCGCTTGAAAAAATTTCGTTAAACGTCGCCGCCAAGCCTGTGGCATCGATACGGCCAAGCGTCGAAAGGTCACCGCCGCTGACTTCTTCCCACATCCGCCCAAGTTCGCGGCCACTTGCCCCGCGCCAAACAGCGCCATCGGTCAATTTCGTCGCAACGTCGCGCAGTGCATCGATGATAAAGCTAAAGGGTTGCCCATCGACATTTTCGAGCGGCGCAAGAATCTGGACAAAGCCCTGCCACCATTCAACCAGTTCTGGCTTCACTTTGCGGGCATTTTCCAACCGCCGTGTGATGGCACCCAGCCCGACGCCGTTGGCAGTTCCCCGCAATTCGAGATCTAACAACCGCACCTTGTCGAGCCAATCGAGCCTGTCAGGCCCTGCATGCACCAACGGATGCTTGGCAATCGCCAATACCGATGTACCGGAAAACCGGCCCGAAATCGCGTCAACCAAAGCGAGTGCCAGCGAACCATTTGGCGTTTGCAAAAGCGGTACACCCGCGCTGTCGTCAACATAAATGTCCCAACGCCGCAGCTGCGCCGCAACGCGAACCGCCAGCTCTCGATCCGGCGTGATCAGTGCGATCCGTTTTTCGGCTTGCTCCAATTCGCCGCGAATGCGCACCGCAATGGCCTTTGCTTCCAGCGCGCTGTCATCGGCCTCAAACCATTGCGTATGTGATAGCACCTTGCGCGACGGCGCCAGTTCTTGCCACCCGACGCTATGTTCAGGCAGGCAGAAAATTTCGGCAATGGTGTCGGCCACGCGTTCAACGCGTGCCGTTGGCAAGACATCGATTTCGCTTCTGTCGATCCCCATCAGGTCGAGCAAGTACTTCAGGTGGAATTGGGGATGCACCTCAAAATTCCGGCGGCGCGTTGGCAAATTATCGGGTTCAACTGCGGCAGACAGACTGTCCCAGCGGTCCTCAGCCAAGTCGAGGTCGACACCGGGCAGGATGACTTGGCCATTTGGAATGAGGGCAACACGGCGCAGCAGTTTTGCAACCGCTTTTGCTGATGTCGTGATGCCAACCGCAATGATCGGCATGTCCAATCCGCTTTCAGCCAGACGCCCCTCCAACCCGGCCAGAAGCTTGTTTCGGCGTTCGGCAGGCCCCATCAATTCTCGCGCAGCAAGTTCGGCGCGATAGGCGGGCAAGATCGTCAAAAGCTGGCCATAAGCACGTTGCCAATGCCCGGCGAGATCAGCCTCGATTGCGATGTCGGACAAAGCATCGAAATCGACCAAATCGACTTCAAGCTCATCAATGAGCTCGGCCAGCTTGCGCGCCAAACGAAGCGCTTCAGCGGACGACAAAAACGTACCTTGCGGCCGATGTTCCTGCGCCAAGCGCGCCAACAGCATCAGTCGGTCAAACGATCCAATGACGGGCCAAATGATGTCTTCTGACGATATGGGGTCCAGCAACGGCCCCAATGCCTCATCGAGTTGCATATCGCCCACCGCCACCATGCGCGGCAACAGCAAACCCGGTGCGGCTTGACGGACGAACGCCTCCGTCATGGACTTGATGGCGCGGTTACTGGGTAACAGCAATATTGTGCTGCTAACCGTGAGCGGGTCCTGCCCCGATGTCTGTAATATCCATTGCGCGGTTACGTCGCACAAGTCGTTCCCGAGCGGGACATTGAAAACGCGCACGCGCTGCGCCTTGGCGTTATCCGACGCCATGCAGGCCCAAACGATCTTCCGTGGCGGAAATTGCCGCGGGATAGCCGACGTCAAACCACATTCCCTCATGCACCAACCCCATGCACCGGCCCTCTGCAATGGCACGATCCCAAAAGACGTTGGTTGAAAAAACGTCGGACGGTGGGTCAACAATCAACTTTTTGGAAAGCAGCTGAATACCTGTCCAAACATAAGGCGCAGGCGCGTCACCCACGCGACGCGACAGCCGACCATCTGCGTCCATGTTAAAGTCACCAATGCCCTGACTGTTATATGCCGTCGCCAATGGCACCAGCAACATCAGCACATCCATGCGTGCAGCATCCCAATGCGCCATAAGGCGTGAAATCGCATTCTGCCCGTCATTGGTCCACCAATTGTCCGCATTCACGCAGATAAACGGATCGTCCGAAATCATCGGCAATGCCTGAACCAGCCCGCCACCTGTATCGCGCAGCAATTCACGCTCGTCGGATATCGACACGTCAAAATCCGTCGCATGGGCGGCAAGATGCGCTTCAACCTGGTCCGCGCAATAATGCGCGTTCACAACAATCTTGCCAATGCCGGCATCACGCAAATGATCGAGAACATGATCGAGCAAGGCAACGCCGCCAACCTCGACCAATGGCTTCGGGCGGTCAGCGGTTAGCGGCATCATCCGCGTCCCCTTGCCCGCCGCCATGATCATCGCAGTGTTCACATGCTTAACCATGCGCAATGTCTAATGGGCTAAGGCTGCGCACTTCAGTGGGAATATGGGTGTCGAACCATTGCTTGACGCTCGCAAGTGCCGGGTGCGCTAAATCGCGCTCCAGCAAGCCCCACATGCGTGGCAGAAAGGATAAATATCTCTCTTTACCATCGCGCTTCCACAACCGCGTAAATATGCCGATAATCTTGGTATTCCGCTGCGCGCCCAGCAACGCATAATGTGCGTCAAAGTCCGATCCGGGGTTCGCCGCCGTCAGATAATATGCCAGCATGTCTGCCTCAAGTTCCGGGCGGACATCGCGCCGCGCGTCTTGCAACAACGATACCAGGTCATATGCCGGATGCCCCACCAGCGCATCTTGAAAATCAATGATGCCCTGTTCCCCGTCATCAAGCAGCATGATGTTTTCAGCATGATAATCCCGCAAGACGGTTACATCTTGGCAAGACGCCAATGGCGCCAGCGCATCAACCCACATCTGGTCAAATGCGTTCGCGTCACAGGAAAGCCCCATCGCCGGCATATACCATTCGGTAAGCAGCTGCACCTCGCGCAGATAGGTCGCCATGTCATAGGGTTGCGCATCCGCTGCAGGGGTGCCTGCCAATCGTACGATCGTATCAATAGCGGCGCGGTATATCTGGGATTCATCCTCAGGGTGATCATCCAGATGCTCGCGCATCCTGCGGTCGCCAAAATCTTCAAGCAACACGAGTCCACGCGTCAAGTCCGTGCCGTAAATCTCTGGCGCACGAAATTGATGCCCGGTCAAATATTGGGCAATGTCGAGAAACGGCTGCGGATCTTCATGCGGTGGCGGCGCGTCCATCAATATAGCCTTGCCGCGCGTAGCGGAATTGACGCGGAAATAGCGGCGGAAAGACGCATCGCCAGCCACCGGGGAAATTTGCGCATCGGTCCAGCCGTAGCGCGTCAAAAATTCGTCCAGTCCAGCGGGCGGAACCATATCAATTACGGGTGTCATCATTATCCATTTTCAAAGTCAAAATTCTGCTGCCGTCCGCTTGCGGTACGATATCGATTAAATGGCTGGGCCGCACATAGCCGCCTCCGAAGCGTTCAGCCCACTCTACCAGCGTTACGCGATCGCTGCGTTCGGCGATGAGCCCTAATTCGTCCAAGTCATCGATATTGTCCAAGCGATACAAATCGACATGGGCAACGGCAACCAAAACCTCTGGCGGGTCATAGCTATGCACGATGGCATAGGATGGGCTCGCCACTTCGCCTTCAAATCCTAGGCCGGCCAATATGCCCGCGCACAATACGGTCTTTCCAGCGCCCAGCGGCCCGTTGATGGCGACCCAATCTGATGGCGACAATGCCTTCGCCAATTCGCGGCCATATTCCCGCATATCCAAATCGGTCGCGATGATCATCGCCGCGACATCTGAACTAAAATTTTGCGCGATTTATTGCGCACGGACAGCCCAATCCAGATAGCGGCTATGGCTCCTACCAGCCACAGCGCCATTAAAACCCCGATCAGTGCAATTGGCAGGCCGGTGCCTGTCATCTTCATGAAGCCCTTTAATTTACCCAGAACAAGCTAATGCCCAAATGCTTGCGCCGCGCAACGAAAAAAGCCCGCCACGTTTCCGCAGCGGGCTTTTCTTAAGCCTCGAAAGACGATGAATTAATAACGGTAATGGTCTGGCTTGAACGGACCTTCGGTCGATACGCCGATGTAACGCGCCTGCTTGTCGGTCAGCTTGGTCAGCTTAACGCCAAGCTTTTCGAGGTGCAGCGTCGCGACCTTCTCGTCCAAATGCTTTGGCAGAACATAGACTTGGTTCTTGTAATTTGCACCGTTGGTCCAAAGCTCGATTTGCGCGAGCACCTGGTTGGTGAAGCTTGCCGACATCACGAAGCTTGGGTGTCCAGTTGCACAGCCGAGGTTCACCAAGCGGCCCTTTGCAAGAACGATAATCTGCTTACCGTCTGGGAATTCAACCAGATCCGTGCCGGGCTTAACTTCATTCCAATTGTAGTTCGACAACGCCGCAACCTGAATTTCGCTGTCAAAGTGACCGATGTTGCACACGATGCTCATGGGCTTCATGTTCATCATATGCTCGGCCGTGATCACGTCGGCGTTGCCCGTGGCGGTGCAGAAGATATCTGCGCGCTGCACGGCCTCTTCCATCGTGACCACCTCAAAACCTTCCATCGCGGCCTGCAATGCGCAGATCGGGTCAATTTCAGTGACCATAACGCGGGCGCCACCATTGCGTAGCGACTGGGCTGAACCCTTGCCGACATCACCGAAGCCAGCAACACATGCAACCTTACCGGCCAACATGACGTCGGTGGCACGGCGGATGGCGTCTACAAGCGATTCCTTACAGCCATAAAGGTTGTCGAACTTCGACTTGGTAACGCTGTCGTTGACGTTGATCGCAGGGAATGGCAGCTCGCCCTTCTTCGCAATTTCGTAAAGGCGATGCACGCCAGTTGTTGTTTCTTCCGAAACTCCCTTCAAGTTCTTGACGGTTTGAGACAAATAACCCGGCTTCTTGGCAACAAATTCCTTCAGCGCGCGCTGGAATTCAACCTCTTCCTCATTTTCAGGCTCGCCAAAGCTTTCGCCGCGCTCAAGCTTTGCACCCCAAAGGGCAAACATTGTCGCGTCGCCGCCGTCGTCTAGAATGATGTTGGCAGTGGTTTCATCACCCCAATCGAAGATGCGACCGACATAGTCCCAATAATCGGCAAGGCTTTCGCCCTTAACCGCGAACACAGGAATGTTTTGCGCTGCAATTGCCGCAGCGGCGTGATCCTGCGTCGAGAAGATGTTGCATGTTGCCCAACGGACATCTGCGCCCAGCGCGGTGAGCGTTTCGATTAACACAGCAGTCTGAATGGTCATGTGCAGCGAGCCGACAATCCGCGCGCCCTTTAATGGCTGCGATGCGCCGAATTCTTCGCGCAGCGCCATAAGGCCGGGCATTTCGGTCTCGGCAATGTTTATTTCTTTGCGACCGAAATCGGCCTCATTAATATCGGCAATGACATAATCGTTGAAAGCCACAGGCTTGGTCTCCGGG
>JBILBJ010000055.1:0-10054 GCA_044353705.1 Sphingorhabdus sp.
GGTCACCGCCTGAATATATTCGGGCTGCCCTTGGCCGCGCCAATGGTCTGCCACGCGGCGGACCTCATCATCGGAAACAAACGGACCATGGATACGCGTCAGCCCACGACCGCCCGCCATATACAGCATGTCGCCCTTGCCCAGCAGCTGTTCGGCACCCTGTTCGCCCAAAATAGTGCGGCTATCGATTTTCGAGGTCACATGGAACGAAATGCGCGTGGGCAAGTTCGCCTTGATAACGCCGGTGATAACATCAACCGATGGCCGCTGTGTCGCCATGATGAGGTGAATACCCGCAGCACGCGCCTTTTGCGCGAGGCGTTGAATGAGGAATTCGACTTCCTTGCCAGCGGTCATCATCAGGTCAGCGAGCTCGTCCACGATGATGACGATCTGCGGCATTGGCTCATAGGCCAAGCTTTCTTCCTCATATTGCGGCTGGCCGGTCATCGGGTCATAGCCAATTTGCACCTTACGGCCTAATGGCGCGCCCTTGGCCTTTGCACCGCGGACTTTTTCGTTGAAGTTTGCAAGGTTGCGCACGCCCAGCGATGACATCATCCGGTAGCGTTCTTCCATCTGTTCAACCGCCCATTTCAGCGCGCGAATGGCTTTGGCAGGCTCAGTGACAACAGGTGACAACAGATGCGGAATGTCGTCATAGCTGCTCAATTCGAGCATCTTGGGATCGATCATGATCATCCGGCACTGGTCCGGCGTCAGACGATAAAGCAGCGACAATATCATGCAGTTCAGGCCAACCGATTTACCTGAACCAGTGGTTCCGGCGACCAACAAATGCGGCATCGGGGCGAGATCGGCGATGACGGGATCGCCAGAGATATTCTTACCCAAAATTATCGGCAAAGCGCCCTTTTGATCGGCAAAGGCGTCTGATCCGACCATTTCCTGAAACACCACAGCCTCGCGATGGGCGTTGGGCAACTCAATACCCATGACGGTGCGGCCCGGTATCGTCGAAACACGCGCGGACAAGGCGGACATGTTGCGCGCAATATCTTCTGCCAGCTGGATCACGCGGCTGGATTTGATACCCGCTGCAGGTTCTAGCTCGTACATCGTGACGACGGGCCCCGGACGCACCGCAACAATCTGTCCCTTAACGTGAAAGTCATCGAGCACCGATTCGAGCAAGCGCGCATTTGCCTCAAGCGCAGTCTTGTCGAGCTTTGGCACTGAAATGGCCGACGGCGGATCGAGCAGATCAAGCGACGGCAAAACAAAGCTGCCAAAGAAATCGCCCTGCCGCGCGCCGGTTGAGAACGCCGCTTTTTTCGGCGCCAGCGTGCGGTCTTCAATCACCGGGGGCTTGCGTAGTTCGGGCTCGACAGCCTTACGCGGCGGCTTTGGCTCGATAATTTGGGCCACATCCGAATCGTCTGCGTCAAAGGCACCCAGATCGTTTTTGATGCCTGAAAATTTGGGCATGGCCAAAGAAGGGATACGGAACAGCGGGCGCTCAAGCTCAAGCGCGCGAATAACCAACGCCACGCCGCCACTTAAGCTGGCCAAAATCAGAAGCACCCGCAATACAGTGCCAACCACGCCTTGAATTTGACCAACAAGAGCAACGGCGGCATTTGCCAACAGCAAATTAAGCGCGCCGCCCCATCCAGCGGGCAAGCCGATGTCGCTGCCGTGCTGCCAATAGGCCATGCCAAAGCCGATCAGCAGCATGCCACACAGGCATAATGTAAGCTGCCGTTTCCACTGCGGCTGCGGGACTGCGCGCCACAAGCGCCGTGCAAATACCAGCATCAGCGGGAGGAGGAAAATGGCGGGAACGCCAAATAGAAACAGCATGATGTCGGAAACATAGGCGCCGCTTTGGCCCATCCAGTTGTGCTGCACATCTGCAGCCGCACTATTGAATGCCGCATCGCCAGCCGAATAGCTCAGCACTGCCAAGCCGTAAAATACCCCAAACAGGCCAAGCACAGCCGCGCCAAATAAGGTGCTGCTGCGGATCAGCGAGGCGCGCATCATATTCCGCCAATTGGCCATGTTCGTTTTTGACGTAAATTTAGAAATGCGCGAGGCCATGAGTATAATGCCATATATGGGTGGCCGCTAACGGCCGAACGCCCCCTTTTCGCCTTCGCTGGACTCGCCGTCAAGTATTACAGGTTGAAGATTGCTGCCAAGGCGGATGGGCTACGGTCAAAATCCTCCTTTGAGTCCGCCCATCTGATGCGGCATAGGGGCAATATGAATCACAAAGCAGACGTCATCATTATCGGCGGCGGGCTCATCGGGCTTACGCAAGCATTGGCATTGGCTGCACATGGCATCACCAGCCATGTCATTGACCGCGCCGATCAAGCGAGCATGCTGCAAGCAGGCTTTGACGGCCGCACATTTGCTATATCAAGCTCTAGCTATAAGCTGTTTGAGGCCATTGGATTGGGCGATGCATTGGCCGGAAAAGGCTGCCCGATTGAAAAGATTTGGGTGAGCGATAGCCTAAAGCCCGGATCGCTGGATTTCGCACCCGCCGAAGATGACGGCTTTCTCGGGCAAATGTTTGAAAGCCGCTTCTTGCGCGGCGTGTTGTACAATGCTGCGCTGGAAAGCGATGCGATCCAGTTGCACATGCCCGCCAACATCACCCACAAATCACAGGATTCCGGGCGCGCCTCCGTGCATCTGGATGATGGGAAAGTTTTGACCGCTGACCTGATGATTGTCGCGGAAGGGCGGCAAAGCCAGACCCGCGAAGAAATGGGGATCAATATTGCGCACTGGCAATATGACCACAGCGCAATGGTCGGTGCGATCTTCCACGAACATTCGCACAATAATATTGCCTATGAGATCTTTTATCCGTCAGGCCCATTTGCCGTCTTGCCCATGTTGGATGCGGACGACGGCCGGCACCGTTCCGCGATTGTCTGGTCGGTCGATGCCGCAGATGCGCCGGGATATATGAAATTGTCACCGCGTGGATATGCGGCGGAGCTGGAAAAGGCGATGGGCGGCATATTGGGTGCCGTTGAAATCGCCGCGCCTTTGTCTTCTTACAAACTTGGGTTCCACCATGCGGCCAACATCACGGCGGAACGGCTGGTGCTGATTGGCGACAGCGCACATGGCATTCACCCCATCGCGGGTCAGGGGCTGAACCTTGGTCTGCGCGACGTTGCGGCGTTGACCGAAGTATTGGTCGACGGGATGCGGCTTGGTCTTGATTTTGGCGATGCGCAATTGCTCGATCGCTATAGCCGGTGGCGCAGCATTGATACGTTGTTGATCGCAGTATCGACCGATGGCTTGAACCGGCTTTTTTCCATTCCCGGCAAAACCGCGTCGGCGGTCCGGCGTTTCGGAATGGCAATGGTGCAGCGCGCTGCCCCGGCCAAGGCATTTTTCATGGCCGAGGCGCGGGGCGAAAGTGGCGCGCTGCCCAAATTGCTTCAGGGCGTTGCGGTCTAAATTCGCATTAGCCCTGGGTGACAGGTACCAGTCGGATTTCGACACGGCGGTTTGCCGCGCGACCGGTTTCGTCCAGATTGCTCGCCTTTGGCTGGCTTTCACCATAGCCACGCGTTGCAAGACGCGCGGACTGAACGCCACGCGAAGTTAGATAGCTTGCAACAGCCGACGCACGGCGTTCCGACAACGACTGGTTATAGGCATCCGACCCGGTGGAATCGGTATGGCCGATGACGTCAACATAGGTTTTTTCATATTGCGTCAACGTCGATGCAACCTGATCCAGCGTGTTGCGGAAACCCGCATCAATGTTCGCGCTATCGAGGCCAAAGGTCACTTCCGAAGGCATGTCGAGAACGAGATTGTCGCCATCGCGAATAACGTTGATGCCCGTGCCCGCGGTTTGCTGACGCAGCTTTCTTTCTTGTTCGTCCATATAATAGCCAACACCCGCACCGGCCAAAGCGCCAATACCTGCGCCGACAATCTTTTCCGTGCGATCGCGGCGGCCGCCAATAAGGTCGCCAAGCAAATATCCACCCAATGCCCCGCCAACACCGCCAAGTGCCGCCTTCGAAATCGTGCGCTGGCCGGTTTCCGGATCGGTCACACATGCCGATAGCGGGAGCATCGCAGCCATCAGCGACAGCGTGATCAATTGATTTTTCTTCATCATTTTCCCTTTCAGCAAAGATGCCCCATAGACGGCACCCATGATGAACCTGCGATTATCATTGGATAGGTTTCATCTTTTGACGGTAACAGTTTTGTCGGCATTTTGTTGCCAAAGCGCTGGCGTTGGCCCTATGGGAATTGTGTCCCTATGGAACCTCTTCAATCTTTCCCGTGGTTTGATGCCGCGACGATATTGGCTCTCATTGCCCTGAACGGGGTGTTTGCCATGTCTGAACTCGCCATCGTTTCAGCACGCACAGCGAAACTAAAGGCCATGGCAGAAGACGGAAAACGCGGCGCAGCGGCCGCCCTTCGGTTAGGGCGAGACCCGGGCAAGTTTCTGTCCACCGTACAAATCGGCATTACGCTCATTGGCATTATCGCCGGTGCTTATTCCGGATCGACGCTGGGTGGGCCGGTTGCCGAACGCATCGCACTTTTGGGCATGGACACAGAATGGGCCGAAACTTTGGGTTTCGGGCTTGTCATCAGCATCACGACCTACGCATCCTTGGTGGTCGGCGAACTGGTCCCCAAGCAATTTGCGCTCATTGCGCCCGAAAGAATCGCCGTCACCATGGCAGGGCCGATGGAGATGCTGGCGCGCGTAACGGCACCGATTGTCTGGACCCTTGATAAATCCAGCGCGACCATATTCCGTGCGCTTGGGCTTCGCCGCGATACCCGTGACGCACTGAGCGCCGAGGAACTGCGTATGGTCTTTGCCGAGGCCACCCATGCAGGCATCATTGAGGAGCATGAACATAAGGTCATTGCCGGCGTCGTGCGGCTAGCCGATCGTCCGGTGCGTGAGGTCATGACGCCACGGACTGATGTCGACCGTATTGCAGCCGACGCATCTGAAGATGATGTCCGCGATTCGCTGTTAAATTCACTGCACACACGCCTACCGGTCACCGGCGAAGACGGTGACGATATCATCGGCGTTGTCCAATCACGCGATATTGTTGCCGCGCAGATTCGCGGCGAAAGTCTTGATATCCGCAGCCTGATGCGTCGCGCCGAAATCATCCCCGATCAACTTGACGCCATGGACGCACTCGAAATCCTGCGTTCGTCCGATGTGCCGATGTTGCTGGTTCATGATGAATATGGGCATTTTGAAGGAATCGTAACGCCGAACGACCTTTTGGCGGCGATTGCGGGCGAGTTTGCATCGGATCAGGCGCAAGGTAGCGCGCCGAACATCATCACATTGGACGATGGCTCGATGCTCGTCTCGGGCGCTATGTCCGCCGACGCAATGGCAGACGCGCTGTCGATTGATCTGCCCGAAGACCGCGATTACGCGACCGCTGCGGGCCATGTCCTGCACATATTGCGACACTTGCCCGTAGAGGGCGAATCCTTCCGCGACCAAGGTTGGCATTTTGAAGTTGTGGATATGGATGGCCGCAAAATCGACAAGCTACGTGTCCGACTTGCAGAAATAGCAACTCGAACGGACGCAGTTGAGGGCTTGTGATTGCACAAACGCTTGGTTAGGGCGTTCGGCAGATATGGAATTACACGTCACGACGACAACAGGATATTGATATGGCCGATTTCTTCCTCCCAAAGAACAGCAAGGTCCAAAAGGGCACTGTTCACGCCGCAAAAACCGACGGGAAAGTCAAGAAATTCAAGGTATATCGTTACGATCCTGACAGTGGCGAAAACCCGCGTTACGACACCTTTGAAGTCGATACCGAAACCTGCGGCCCGATGGTCCTCGACGCGTTGATCAAGATGAAGGGCGAGCAGGATTCGTCGCTGACATTCCGCCGTTCGTGCCGCGAAGGCATTTGTGGCTCATGCTCAATGAACATCGACGGCAAAAATGGGCTCGCTTGCACCACGGCAATTGAAGATTGCAAAAGCGAAGTCACACTGACGCCGCTGCCGCATATGGAAGTTATCAAGGACCTCGTTCCTGACTTCACCCATTTTTATGCGCAATATGCGTCGATCAAGCCATGGCTGCAGACAGTCACGCCAGAACCATCAGGCAAAGAGCGCCTTCAGTCGCCTGAAGACCGTGCAAAGCTGGATGGTCTGTATGAATGCATCTTGTGCGCATGCTGCTCGACAAGCTGCCCATCTTATTGGTGGAACAGCGACAAGTTTTTGGGGCCCGCCATATTGCTTCAGGCCTATCGCTGGTTGGCCGATAGCCGTGATGAAATGACCGGTGAGCGTCTGGACGAGTTGGAAGATCCATTCCGTCTGTATCGCTGCCACACGATCATGAACTGCGCGAACGCATGCCCCAAGGGTCTGAACCCTGCAAAGGCCATTGCTGAAACCAAGAAGATGGTTGCCGAACGCCATCTTTAAGTAAAGGGATGGCAGTTGGATATACCCGCTTTTGATAGCAGTCCGGATCCGGACAATCCCGGTTGGCTAAACTGGCGGATGACCGACGCCACGCGCTATAATGGCACGGTGCTGGGTAAAATGATTATTCGCAGCGACGGTGCAGATAAAGCCCGTCTGCGCATGTTCCCGGAGCACAGGCACAGTAACTTGCGTGATTCCGTACATGGTGGCGTCACGCTTGGCTTTATCGACGTGGCCATGTTCGGCACATCACGGATTTTGGGGCTAATCGAAGCGGGCACTGCCGTTACGCTTGACCTGTCAGTGCAATTCATTGGCGCTGGTGTTATTGGCGCACCACTTGAAGCAGAGGTTGAGCTGCTGGAGGAAACGGGCCGTTTGCTGTTCATGCGCGGCATCGTCTCGCAAGGCGAGACCCGCGTCGCCGCGTTTTCGGGAACGATCCGAAAACCAGCCAAGAAATGATGCCCGCCTCGGTCACGGATCGGCACGCAGCCCTTGTCAGTGCAGGCGAACTGAAGCCTGATGCTGATCAAGCCAAGGCCGTTTTGGCGCTGGCGAAAGTGCAAGCAGAGCTTGAGGCCGTGCCACCGCGCGGAAGCACAATGTGGCGTTTCTTGGGACGCAAGCCTGATCCAGCGCGCGGGTTGTATTTATGGGGCGGTGTTGGGCGCGGGAAATCCATGCTCATGGACCTGTTTTTTGACAGCGTTCAGATACAGCGGAAACGTCGCGCCCATTTCCACGAGTTCATGCTGGATATCCACGCGCGGCTAAAGGTTGAGCGCGAAAAGGAGAAGGGCGATCCTATTCCGCCCGTGGTCGCGGCACTGGCGGATGAAGCCCGGTTGCTGTGCTTTGACGAAATGGTGGTCAACAATATGGCCGATGCAGCAATTATGTCGCGGCTGTTCACTGGCTTGATTGCCGCTGGCGTCACGGTTGTCACAACGTCGAACCGGCGACCCGATGACCTGTATAAGGACGGCCTCAACCGCCAACTGTTTTTGCCGTTCATCGCGTTGATCAAAGACAGGCTTGATATTTTTGCGCTCGATGGCCCGACAGATTATCGGCGCGACCGTTTGGGCAATGCCAAAACCTGGCTGGTGCCCAATGGCGCCGAGGCGACGGCCGCGCTTTCGGAAACATTCTTCCGGATGACGGATTACCCGCCCGAGGACCGCGCACATGTTCCATCGTTGGAGCTAGACGTCGGCGGCGGTCGGATGCTGCACGTGCCAAAGGCGCTGAAGGGCGTTGCCGTTTTCTCGTTCAAGCGTCTGTGCGCCGAGGCGCGCGGTGCCTCTGACTATCTGGCGATTGCGCGGCGGTTCCATACGGTGTTGATGGTCGGCATTCCCGTGCTTGGGCCGCACAACCGTAATGAAGCGGCCCGATTTGTGACGCTGATCGATGCGTTGTACGAGTATCGCGTGAAGTTTTTGGCGAGTGCAGATGCCGGTCCGGACCAGCTTTACCCGATAGGCGACGGGCGTTTTGAATTTGACCGCACGGTATCGCGGCTGATGGAAATGCAGTCGGAAGATTATCTGGCGGAAGGCCACGGCGCGCGCTAGCATTGCATAAAGGAGAGAAAAGATGATCGGACGGAGCACGTTTTTATTGGCAGGCATGTTGGCCCTGACAACCGCTGCGCATGCGCAAACAGCTGCATCAAAAATAGCATCGGAACGCGCGCTCTTTGCAAAGATTGTCGAAATTCCGACCGTTGAGGGGCAGCCTGCCGAGTTTAAGAAGCTGACCACATTATTGGCAGCCGAGTTCCGCAAGGCTGGTATCACGAACGTGGTCGTCAAGGATCATGACAATACCCAGACAATGATTGTCCGTTGGCCCGCAGCCAAGCCGTCGGGGAAAAAGCCTATATTGCTGATGGCGCACATGGATGTCGTCGCCGCCAAAGCAAGCGATTGGAAATATCCGCCATTTAAATTTCGCGAAGAGGGCGGATATTATCTGGGTCGCGGTTCAAACGACAATAAGGCGGCGTTGACCGGTATCGTCCTTGCGCTGCAATATTTGCGCGCAGAAAAGTTTGAACCGACGCGCGATATCATTGTGCTGTTTACCGGCGATGAAGAGACGATAGGTAACGGTGCACGGCGCGCGGCAACCGAATGGCGCGAGCTGATTGACGCAGAATATGCGCTCAATGGTGACGCTGGCGGCGGATCGGTTTTCCCTGATGGGCGGGTCGAGGGCTTCGGCATTCAAATTGCGGAGAAAACCTACGCCGATTTCCGCCTGACCGCGGTGAACCGTGGCGGGCACAGCAGCGTGCCGCGTCCTGACAACGCGATATATGCGCTGGCCAATGCACTTACCGCAGTGGAGCGTCATCGCTTTCCCGCCATGATTAACGATGCCACACGTGCGAGCTTCGAGATGCTGGCAAAAGGCGATAGTGGCCAATTTGGCGAATTGTTGCGCAGATATCTGGCCGATCCCCAAGATCGTGAAACCGCCGATCTGTTAGAAGCGATGGATCCGGGAAGCACGCGCACGCGCTGTGTCGCAACGATGTTGTCTGGCGGTCACGCACCCAATGCCTTGCCCCAAAAAGCCGAAGCCAATGTGAACTGCCGCATTTTTCCCGGCGTCAGAACAGAGGATGTCCGGCAACAATTGCAAACCCTTTCAGGGCCCGATGTCACGGTGTCCGCCGTTGAAGGATCGCAAACACCCGAAACCGCACCATCACCGATGCGCGATGACATAGTCCAAGCCTATCGGGCCGCTGTCGCAACCCGCTTTCCCAACGCGCCCGTTCTGCCATTCCAGTCGGCGGGCGCTACCGACGGGGCGTTTTTACGGTCCGCCGGCATTCCCGTTTATGGATTTGGTGGCCTTTGGAGCATCGTCGGACAGAAAGAGGGCGCGCATGGCCTAGATGAACGCGTCTGGGCGGAAGGATTCCATGGCCAGGTCCCTATCTGGATGGAAATGTTGCGACGGGTGGCTGGTAACTGACAGGGTGCATTTCATGCGTTATTGCTATTGCGAACTGTTATCAGAAAAAGCCTTAGCTTTGGACCTTTATTGGGTTGTTATCCACAGCGATTCGGCGTAACGACGCCGCAATTCCGCTAAAAAGCCCTAAGGGAAGGACAGTTTATATGGCTCGCAAAAAAATTGCGCTTATTGGCGCCGGTAATATCGGCGGCACACTTGCTCACCTCGCAGCATTGAAAGGCCTCGGCGACATCGTCTTGTTTGACGTTGTTGAAGGCGTTCCCCAGGGCAAGGCACTTGACCTGTCGCAATGCGGTCCCGTCGAAGGCTTCGATGCCAAGATTACCGGCTCCAACGATTATGCCGACATTGCTGGCGCCGACGTGATCATCGTCACCGCTGGTGTCGCGCGCAAGCCCGGCATGAGCCGCGATGATTTGCTTGGCATCAACCTGAAGGTCATGAAGGCCGTGGGCGAAGGCATTGCCGCGAACGCGCCAAACGCATTCGTCATCTGCATCACCAACCCGCTCGACGCGATGGTATGGGCACTGCGCGAATTCTCCGGCCTGCCACATCACATGGTTGTCGGCATGGCAGGCGTTCTCGA
>JBILBJ010000230.1:0-2933 GCA_044353705.1 Sphingorhabdus sp.
TGGGGCGACCGAGGGGTCTTGAACCCCCGACCTCTGGTACCACAAACCAGCGCTCTAACCAACTGAGCTACGGTCGCCATAGCGCCACTAAGGCAGGCGCGTTCCTATATTTTGGCCTTAAGATTATCACATGCCGGGCGTCAACCCAGCACGCTGATTATCCTATTTCTTGAGGCTAAGGCCACCAAAGCGCTTGTTGAACTGCGCGACGCGGCCGCCCGTGTCGAGCATACGGCCCGAACCACCGGTCCATGCTGGGTGCGAAGTCGGGTCAATATCCAGAGCCAATGTGTCGCCTTCCTTGCCCCAGGTGGAGCGTGTTTCGAAGACGGTGCCATCGGTCATCTGCACCTTGATCATGTGATAATCGGGGTGAATGTCGGCTTTCATATATAATTCCTTTGCTCAGCGACCGGTTTCCGACCGGAAGCCCTAAATTCGGAAGCGCCGCGCATAGCGGCGGACGCCAGTTATAGCAAGATTCAATTATCGGCGAATGTCATCAAGCGGGAGGATCCGCAATCATGGCCATGAATTCGGCTTCTGCCGCCACCTGATCCCCCATCATCGCACGCCCCGCAAATTTGCAAACCCGCGGACGCTTTTGCACAAATTCGACATTCAGATGCAGCAAACAACCGGGCTCGACGGGCGCACGGAACTTGGCATTGTCGATGGACATAAAATACACCAGCTTGCCCGAACCAATCAACCCAAGGCTCTCCATCGCCAAAACGCCAGCCGCTTGGGCCAGCGCTTCGACAATTAGAACGCCGGGCATTATAGGCCGTCCAGGGAAATGCCCCTGAAAGAACCCTTCATTGATCGTTACGGCTTTAATCGCGCTGATGCGCTCATCAGGGACAAGCTCTTCAACGCGGTCAACCAGCAACATCGGGTATCGATGCGGTAGCACCGACATAACCCGGCGGACGTCATAGTTGCTAAAATCAGCGTCGCTCATTCGGCTTAGCGGCTTTCAGGCTGTGCCGCTGGTGCGGCAGCACGTGGCTGAGCCGCAGCGGCCTGAGCGGCTTGCATCTGCGCAGCGTTGTTAAACAACTGCTGAATTTGCTGATACAAAGCACCAATCTGACGCGACGGACGATAGCTCGCAGGGGGCGTGATTGATGCTGCTGGAATAGCCTTATCCAGCTCAGCGGTAATCGCAGACGTTACGTCGACGGCTTCAGGGGCCCACACAAATGCATCCGGTGCCAAAATGACGCTGATTTTCTTTGCAGCAACAACCGCCTGCTGCGCCGCTTCATACTTCACAGCGATCTGTTCGACGGCATATAATTGCGCCAAGATGATTGGTTCTTGAAGCGTATTGATTTCCTTTTGCTTTTCATCAAGCTGCGTCAGCAAAGGGTTTTTCGCCTTGACTGCAGCGTCGAGTTCAGCCTGCGTCAGCTCTTTATCCTTATTGGTATCAAGCTGCACATTGATGTTGTTGATTTCCTGACGCTTGGTCTGCATCTGCTGAACAACGCCTGCATATTGCGTGCCGATCTGCTGATACGCCGTGCCGAGCGCCTTTGTACGGGCAATAGCGACCGCTGTTTCGGCGGTTGCAATGCCGGATACCTGAGCCGTTGCAGGAACAGCAATGGCTGTTGCGGACAAAAGAGCTGCCACGATGGCGGTGTTACGAATTTTCATTAGAATTGAGTTCCTACGTTGAATGTAAATAATTTGGTGTCGTCGCCGGGCTCTTTTAGCAGCGCACGGGCAATATCAAGCCGGAACGGACCGAAAGGCGAGTTCCAGTTTACGCCAAAACCAACCGACATGCGTGGCTTCCATGTGTCACCATAGAACCGCTCTTCGAAACGCAGCGCAGATATACGCGCCGATCCATCGGCATTGGTGGCGGTGGTTGACGTCTGAAGCGCTCCTGTGGTGTCCACAAAGTAATACAACGGCCCACCCTGCGTGCCATCAGACAATATTTCGCGTTGCTGAACCGACTGCAATATAGGACGAGTCACGTCAAAAACCGAACCAACATCGAGGAATAAAGATGGGCGCAGACCCAGTTCTCTGGCGCCACTGCCCAACGGAATCTGAAGCTCCGCACGGCCCATATAATAGGCCCGACCGCCGATGGCATCGTCTTGAATCTGGTTCCGGTCCGTCAATGCCGTGTTCACGGCTACGCCGTTGACGACTCCGCCTTGAAAGAACACGCGCTGTACCCGTGGACCGACTCCACGAATATCAAAGCCGCGCATCTGTGGTTCACCGAGGTAGAAACGATCGGTCAAACGGACGTCATCAACGCCCACTGACTCAAGGCCGCGGCTTTCGAGCGGGTGAATATATCCGCTCTCGAGTGACAGGCCGAACACAAAGTTCCCAAATGGCTTCCAAAATTTGTCTGCGTTAATGCGCGTCTTGACATATTTAACGCTGCCGCCAAGTCCTGCGAAATCTTGGCTAATACCAAAGCTTTGGCCACGCGTTGGACGGATCCGGTTATCGCGATCATCATATAACAAGGTATAACCCAGCGATGACGTCAGGCGTTTGCCCGTGGCATCACACAGGAACCGGCCGGCCACGATTGGGTCGCAAGATGCAGGCAGCGGCCCCGTACCATCTGGGTCAGTGAAAAACGTGTTTTCATCCAACGAGATGTTATCCTGGCTAAGGCCATAGCGTGCCTGGAAATAGATATATTCGTTCACCGGCACACCAACGCGCAGTTGGAACCCGGTGGTTGCCTGCTCATAGGTTGTGTTGCGTTGATTGTTGAAGAAGTTGAAGCTGTTCAAATCGCGACGGAAGATATCGCCTGATACCGCGATCGAACGGTCGAACAGATAGGGTTCGGTAAACCCGATTTCAGCGGACTTTGAATAGGATGAATAAGAGATATTCGTCCGCAATTCCTGGCCAACACCGCGGAAATGATACGGCGACCACCG
>JBILBJ010000056.1:0-9958 GCA_044353705.1 Sphingorhabdus sp.
GCTTTTCAGCGTCAGGCCGATTTCGTCTACACCGTTGATCAGGCAATGTTTGCGGAACGGATCGATTTCAAATTCGAACCGGTCCTGAAACGGCGTGGTGACGGTTTGCGTTTCCAGATCGATGTGAATGTCATCGGTCCGCGCGACTTCCATCAACCGGTCAATCGCCGCCTGCGGAAGGACGATGGCGAGCAAACCATTCTTGAAGGCATTGCCCGAAAATATGTCTGAAAAGCTGGGCGCAATCACCGCTGATATGCCCAAATCGGCCATGGCCCATGCCGCATGTTCGCGGCTTGATCCGCAACCAAAATTGTCGCCAGCGATCAAGATAGGCGCACCGGCATATTCAGGGTCGTCAAACACGTTGCCCGGAACCGCGCGTAAGCTTTCGAACGCACCCTTGCCCAATCCAGCGCGGCTAATGGTTTTAAGCCACACCGCCGGGATGATCACATCGGTGTCGATATTCTTCAAACCGACGGGATAGGCCCGGCCCTCAACACGGCTTATCGCTTTCATGATTTTAGTCCGTATCTGTCTTGGGCTGATTGTGCGTCATCGGCGCAACTTCGGGCTCAGGCGACAGCGGTTCCAGCTTGCCCTTTTTCTGGGTCAGACTGCGGCGTCCTGCGTAAATCAACGCCGCCATCAGTGCCGCCGAGCCCACTGCAGCGCCAACCTTTGCTGTGGTCGACCATGTGTCGCCATTGTCGGATTTTTTATTGGTCATAAGCCTCTTCCTTAATGCCAACTGCTTTAGCTTCGGCATTTGTGACAAGTAAAGGGAATAGCTTCAACTGCACCGCCGCATAGGCCAGCGGTGCCGCGCGTGCGTTACCCTTAATTGGCGAGCGCACGGACGTCGGTGAGCTTGCCAGCAACAGCAGCAGCTGCGGCCATTGCCGGGCTTACCAGATGGGTGCGCGCGCCCGGTCCTTGGCGGCCGACGAAATTGCGATTGCTGGTCGATGCGCAACGTTCGCCGGCGGGCACCTTGTCCGGGTTCATCCCCAAACATGCCGAACAGCCCGGCTCGCGCCATTCAAACCCAGCGTCGGTAAATATCCGGTCTAAACCCTCGTCCTCGGCCTGCTGCTTCACAAGGCCACTGCCGGGGACGACAATCGCCCATTTGACGTTCGCTGCCTTTTTGCGGCCTTTTAAGATTTCAGCGGCGGCGCGCAGATCTTCGATGCGGCTGTTGGTACAGCTGCCGATGAAGATATTCTGCACTTCGATGTCGGTCATCCGTGTGCCGGGCGTCAGCCCCATATAATCCAACGATTTGCGTGCGGCTTCCTGCTTGGACGGATCGGCAAAGGCGGACGGATCGGGCACGATGCCTGTAATCGGCAAAACATCTTCGGGGCTGGTACCCCATGTGACGCTGGGTGCGATATCGGCGGCATCAATCGATACGACCTTGTCATAAGTTGCACCCGCATCGGTCGCGAGCGTACGCCAATAGGCAACCGCTGCGTCCCAATTTGCGCCTGACGGAGCCATAGGCCGGCCTTTGATATACGCAAAAGTGGTATCGTCGGGCGCCACGAGGCCAGCACGCGCGCCATGTTCAATAGCCATGTTGGAAATGGTCAGCCGCCCTTCGACGCTGAGCGCGCGGATGACGGATCCGGTATATTCGATCACATGGCCGCTGCCGCCTGCGGCACCAAGCACGCCGGTGATGTGCAGCACCACGTCCTTGGCGGACACGCCTGCGCGCAATTCGCCCTCGACGCGGACTTCCATGGACTTTGAACGTGTCAGTTGGAGCGTCTGTGTGGCCAGAACATGCTCGACCTCAGACGTACCAATGCCGAATGCCAAGGCGCCAAGGCCACCATGGCAAGCGGTGTGGCTGTCGCCGCACACAATCGTCGCGCCCGGCAGAGAGAAACCCTGCTCTGGCCCAACAACATGGACGATACCCTGCTTGGCATCGGAGGCATGTATATAGTCGATGCCGAACTCCGGCGCGTTTCGCTCCAGCGCTTCCAATTGCTGGGCGCTTTCCGGGTCTGCAATCGGGATCGGTTGTCCGTGGCTGTCCAGACGCGCGGTGGTGGGCAGG
The DNA here is from genome assembly GCA_044353705.1 of Sphingorhabdus sp. Lineage (GTDB taxonomy): Bacteria > Pseudomonadota > Alphaproteobacteria > Sphingomonadales > Sphingomonadaceae > Sphingorhabdus_B. The sequence continues at coordinate 2,078 of JBILBJ010000056.1, forward strand.
TTGTGGTCAGGCACAGCCAATGTCAAATCGGGCCGACGGACACGGCGCCCTGCCGCCCTTAGGCCTTCAAAAGCCTGCGGACTCGTCACTTCGTGCACAAGGTGGCGGTCAATGAAGATCAGGCACGTACCGTCGTCGCGTTGTTCGACGACATGGGCGTTCCAGATTTTTTCGTACAGTGTTTGCGGTGTGGACATAATAAAAATGCCATAGAACTGATTGCAACGAAATCAAGTGAGGTGACAATCGTTGCACTTCAATATTCCGTTTTTTGCGTATAATGGAAACAGCATGAGCATTATCAGCATCATCCTCATTGTGCTTGGCACCGTCTTCGTCATGGAATGGGTGGCGTGGTCGAGCCATAAATATATCATGCACGGCTGGGGCTGGGGCTGGCACCGCGACCATCACGAACCACATGACAACACGCTGGAAAAGAACGATCTTTACGGGATTGTTGGCGCGGTAACGAGCATCTCCTTATTTGCGATCGGCAGCCCTTTGTTGCTCGGTGCGCATGCTTGGGAACCTGCGACCTGGATTGGCCTTGGCGTGCTATTTTACGGCATCATCTACACTGTGGTGCATGATGGCCTCGTGCATCAGCGTTACTTTAAATATGTGCCGCGCAGTGGTTATGCCAAGCGGCTGGTTCAGGCGCATAAATTGCACCACGCCACCATCGGCAAGGAAGGCGGCGTCAGCTTTGGTTTCGTATTTGCGCGTGATCCCGCCAAGTTGAAGGCGGATCTCAAAAAGCAACGCGAGGCCGGGATCGCGATCGTCCGCGACGCCGCGATTTAAAAGGTCCTGATCCTAGGCTTCGGGCTGTCGCCAAATCCAGCCAAGACACAGTATCGCAACGCCAAGTGGTATCAATGACCAAGGCAATGCCAATGTGATCAAGCCAATGGCTATGCTGACGCCAAAGGCGGCCGTTGCCGACCATTTGCCGCGTCTGCTCACCACCCCTTTTTCGCGCCAGGCAACAAGATGATGCCCGAAGGCGGGATGATTCATCAAGCGGGCTTCAAGCGCCGGGCTGCTGCGCGCAAAGCAAAACGCCGCCAATATCATAAAGGGTACGGTCGGCAGCAACGGCAGCGCTATGCCAATGGTGCCAAGCGCCAGAGCGCACAGCCCACCAATCAGCCAGAGCTGCCGCTGTATCAATATTGATGGACCGCTTTGGTCACACAATAGCTGTCGAGACCTTCGGGGCCGCCTTCACTGCCAAAGCCGGATTCCTTGACCCCGCCAAAGGGCGCGTCAGGCATGGAAATCACAAAGCTGTTGAGGCCAACCATGCCGGTATCCAACGCATCAGCCACAAGGTTCGCCTGCCGCGCGTTTTCGGTAAAGGCATAGGCCGCAAGGCCAAAGGGCAAGCGGTTTGCCTGTTCAATGGCTTCGTCCAGCGTCTTGAATGGCCGCATCAATGCAACGGGGCCAAATGGTTCATTGTCCATGACGTCGGCCGACATGGGAACGTCCGCGAGCACTGTGGGCTGAAAGAAATAGCCCTGTTCCCCGCGTGTGCCACCCGCCAACAGCTTCGCGCCCTTTGACGTTGCATCTTCCACGAGGGCGGCGATGGCCGATGGCCGCCGCGCATTGGCCAATGGCCCCATGACGGTGCCAGCGTCCAATCCATTGCCGACCTGAACTTGCTTGGTATGCGCAGCAAAGCCCGCCACAAAGCGGTCATAGACGCCTTCCTGCACATAGAAACGCGTCGGTGAAATGCACACTTGTCCGGCGTTCCGAAACTTGGTGGTCGCCGACAAAGTGATGGCCTTTTCAAGGTCGCAGTCGTCGAAAATGAGCACAGGCGCATGGCCACCCAATTCCATCGTGGTGCGCTTGACGCCGTCCGCCGCAAGCTTCAGCAAATGCTTTCCGACCGGCACGGACCCCGTGAAGCTGACCTTGCGGATGATGGGTGATGCGATCAGGTGGCGGCTCACCATATCGGGAAAGCCATAAATTAACTGCGCAACATTGCCCGGAACGCCGCCGTCGATGACGCACTGCATGATGCCGCTTGTGCTTGCGGGTGTTTCTTCCGGCGGTTTGGCGATGATCGAGCAGCCCGCAGCGAGCGCCGCAGCCATTTTCTTGCACATCAAATTGACCGGGAAATTCCACGGTGAAAACGCGGCAACGGGTCCCACGGGCTGTTTCAGCACAATCGCGCGCTGTCCTGTTGGCCGGACGAGAACGCGGCCATAGCTGCGCTTGGCCTCTTCTGCGAAATAATCAAACTGCGCGGCGCAGGACAGAACCTCGGTCCGCGCTTCGGCGAGTGGTTTGCCCTGTTCGGTCGTGAGCAGAACGGCGATGCCCTCTGCCCGCTCGCGGATGATATCGGCAACCTTATGCAATATTGCGGCGCGGGCATTTACATCGAAACCGCGCCAATATGCAAAACCCTTTGCTGTCGCGGCAAGCGCTTCATCGAGGTCTGCAGCGGTTGCCAGCGGCAACTCCGCGAGCGTTTCGCCAGTGGCCGGATTGATGACGGCGTGACAGTCGCGGCCTTCGCCCTTGCGCCAGCTGCCATCAATATAAAGGCCCAAATCGTTAGTGTAGCTCATCGAATATCCCGCAAATTTCTTGTCCTGTGCATGTAGGCGTCAGCTGGTGGGTTTGGAACCCCTTGCAAGTTTCAGCAGCCAGAAAACCGGGAACCCGGCCAACAATAAAACAACGCCCCAGATCAAGGCTTCGGCCCCCGCGCCATAGATCGTCCAGCAGGAATAGAGCGCTGCGAGCAACAATATCACCTTGAAACCCGCTTTGCCCGGCAACTGTCCTTTGGTCATCAAACGGAACGCAGCGACGGCGCACCCGAAATACATCACCAGAACAATGGCGGTGGTGAGTAAGATGAGAAATTCAAACATCGATGACATCGACCGGCTGCTGTTCATCAGGATGACCAGCGTCAAAAGCGTTGAGGTAAACAGATGGGCGTTGCGCGGCGTGCCATTTGCGCTTTCTTTGCCCATGAATGCCGGGAACAGTCCGTCGCGCGCCAAAGCGGCGGGCATCTCGGCCTGACACATGATCCAACCGTTCAACGCGCCAAGCGCGCTGATCGCGCCGACTGCGGCGATAGCGGTGCCGGCATTGGTGCCCGCATATACATTTACAAAGTCCGCAAATGGCGCAGCCGATACGCTGGTGATGGCAACCGGAAGCATCAGGACCACGGCGGAGCAGACGAGGATATAAATGACGCCAGCGCCGGCGGTTCCGAAAAGTGTCGCGCGGTTGATTGTGCGTTCGGGGTCCTGCACCTTGTCGGCGGGCACGGTCGCCAGCTCAAGCCCAAGCATCGCCCATAGGGTCAATATGGTGGCGGTGGAAATGCTGGTCGTGGAAATATCGGCGGCAACAAATGGCCGGACAAGCGCGGTGCCCTGGGTCGCAAGGACATAGGCGGCAAGCCCGATCACCGCGACCAGAGGCAGCAGCTTTGCGATCGTCCAGACGATCTGAACTTGCCCGGCCAGCTTGGTGCCGCGAATGTTGATGAGCGTAAATGCCCAAATAATTGCGATGGTCACTGCCGACGATATGCCGTGGGTTCCGACAACCGGAAACAATTGGCTCAGATAACTGACCGCAGCGGTGGCGATGGCGGCGTTGCCAACCCACATCGATATCCAATAGGCCCATGCAATCGCGAAGCCCGCGCCGTCGCCGAAGGCCGCGCGCGTATAGGCGTAAGGCCCACCCGCCTTTGGCAAGGCCTTGCTCAACGCGCCAAATACCGCTGCCACGCACAATGCGCCAGCTAAGGTAATCAACCATCCAATAACGGAATTCCACCCCAAGGGCGCAAGGCTCGCGGGCAACAGGAACACGCCTGACCCAATCATGCTGCCCATGACGAGCGCAAGTGCCATCCAAAAACCCATTGGACGGCTTGCTTTGGCTGTATTCTGCGTCACTTAAATCTCCCTATCTCCGTGCCCTAGCTGGCACGGAAAAAGGGCAAAAGCCAATCTTTGTTTAGGGTCCTGACCCTAATGCGCCAGTAATACAGGGATGCCCAATTCGCCCAGCATGAACCGTGTCACGCCGCCAAACAAGGTTTCGCGCCACCGCCCATGGCCATAGGCGCCCATGACGAGTAAATCGGGTTGCCACGCATGTACTTCAGCCAGCAACCGTTCTTCGACGCTTTGATCACCCTTTGCCGCGACCGCTATTTCGGCGCGGACGCCATGGCGCGATAGATAGGTCGCCGCGTCCGTGACCGGGAATTCTTCGGGCACGGTTTCGACCTCTGCAATCTGCACATGTAATGCTGCCTTAAGCAACGGCAGCGCGGCGCGCAGCGCGTTGGCTGCTTCAAATCCGCCGTCATATGCCACCATCGCGCGGTCCAAGGAGATGCGCTTTGTCGATGCAGGCACCGCAAGTACGGGCGTTCGTGAAGCTGTCACGACATCACTGACCCACACGCGCGCGCCGCCGGGTGCGCCCGCTTCGTCCAGCGACATGACCAATATATCCGCCAGCCGCGCTGCGTTTATCAACGCATCGGATGTGGTTCCGTCAAATATCTGCCAATCCCAAGGCACATCCTCAGACTTCAGATGCGCGTCGGTGCGTGCGCAGAGCTTTCCGCGTTCCGTTTCGGCGGCATCAAAGGCTTCGGCAATGAAATGCGCACCGCCGAACATGTCAAACGCCACATAATCCTGCGTTGGTCGGGGCAAAACAAGCGTCAGATGCCCATTGAAACGGCGGGCAAGATCAAGCCCCGCCTGCAACCGGCTTTCAAAGGCTGCGTCTCCGCCAGCATGTACCATGATAGATTTCATCATCATTTCCTTTTCATATGCCAGAATAGGCCGACTCGGATTGATGCGATTGAGTGTAGGCCGATGCCGAGCAAAGTCTTTGATTGATATCAAACACCGCAAAATGCTTCCAAAGGCCGTTATATTATGTCAGCGATGACGGATGAATGACGCGGGGCAGGCGAGGAACGAGGTGATCGTGCGGGGCGCGGGCATCACCGATGCACAAGCCATAGCCGACATTTATGCCCATCATGTTCTGAACGGCACCGCCAGTTTCGACACTGTGCCGCGTACGTTGGAGCAAACCGAACAGAAGATTGCGGACATTTTGGCCCATGGCTGGCCGTTCTTGGTTGCCGAGCGCGAAGGGGCGATATTGGGCTATGCCTACGCAACGGCATTTAGAGACCGGCCTGCTTATGGCTTTACCTGCGAAAATTCGATTTATGTGCGCGCCCAAAATGTGGGTCAGGGGATCGGTGTCTCATTGATGCGCCGGCTGCTGGATGCAGCGCACGCATGTGGTTTCCGTCAAATGATTGCCGTGATCGGCGGTGGAGAGCCTGCGTCGGTGGCGCTACATACGAAAATGGGGTTCACTTTTGCCGGCCGGATGCGGTCGGTTGGTCGGAAATTTGGTCGCTGGCTTGACAGCGTGTACATGCAGGCCGAGCTTGGAGAGGGAGACCGGACCGCGCCAGCGCGCGAGCCGGGATGAAGGAGAGAATATATGGCAGAGTTTGAATTGGTCGCCGACGGCCTGCGCTTCCCGGAAGGCCCAGTGGTCATGCCCGACGGCAGCGTCATTTTGGTCGAAATCGCAGAGGGACAAATTACGCGGGTGCGGCCCGACGGCAGCAAGTCCGTCGTTGCAAAGACAGGCGGCGGTCCCAACGGCTTGGCACTTGGCCCTGACGGCAAATTATACTGCTGCAACAATGGCGGCTTTGAATATATGGAGGCCAATGGCTTTCTCGCGCCGCACGGCATTGCGGAGGATTATTCGGGCGGCCGAATTGAACGCATCGATATCGACACCGGCGCAGTCGAGATACTCTATAAATCGGGTGACTTTGGCTGCAGTCTGCGTGGCCCGAATGACATTGTTTTTGATGCGCATGGCGGGTTCTGGTTCACCGACCATGGCAAGATCGATTATGCCAAACGCAGCCATGATGTCGTCGGCATCTTTTATGCCAAGGCAGATGGCAGCCATTTGGAAGAGGTGATTTTTCCGTCGAACAACCCCAATGGCGTCGGCCTGTCGCCCGATGGCAAGACATTATATGCCGCCGAAACCTATACCTGCCGCTTGATGAAGTTCAACATCACGTCGCCGGGCAAAGTTGCGCCGGATGCGGGTCCGGGCGGGCCGGGGATTCCGGTGTATCGTCCAGCCGGGTATAAATTCTTCGACAGCCTTGGCATCGAAGCAAGCGGTAATATCTGCGTCGCGACGATTGGCGAGTGCGGGATCAGCGTGATTTCGCCGGATGGTGAGCTGGTCGAATTTGTTGCGACCGATGATATCTTCACCACCAACATTGCGTGGGGCGGAGACGATATGATGGACGCGTATATCTGCCTGTCGGGCAGTGGGCGTCTGGTGAAAACCCGTTGGGCGCGGCCGGGGCTTAAGCTGCAATATTGAGATCTGGCATTGCATGACATTTAATACGGTAATTTTTGACTTCGGCGGCGTCATCACTTCGTCACCATTTGAGGCGTTTAATCGGATGGAGGCGGAGCGCGGCCTGCCCGAGGATTTCGTGCGCCGGGTGAATTCGGTGAATCCGGACAATAATGCCTGGGCCAAATTCGAACGCGCCGAATGTAGCGCGACCGAATTTGACGCGCTGTTTGCTGCCGAAGCGCAGGCACTGGGGCATCAATTGGACGGTGCGTCGGTTATCGCCTGCCTCGCTGGCGAAATCCGCCCAGACATGGTGGCCGCGCTTGATCAGCTCAAATCGCTTGGCTTTGCGTTGGGGTGCATCACAAACAATGTGCCGTCGGGCAAAGGCGCAGGCATGGCAGTGAGTGACGCAAAAGCGGCGGCGGTGGCGGCGGTAATGGAACGGTTCGACCATATCATTGAATCGAGCAAAGCGGGTGTCCGTAAACCTGACCCGCGCATCTATAATATGATGTGTGAAGCGCTCGCCGTTTCTCCGCCACATTGCATCTACCTTGATGACCTTGGCATCAACTGCAAACCCGCAGCAGCGATGGGCATGGCTGCGATAAAGGTTGCCAGCGGCGCGCAAGCATTGCGCGAATTGGGCGCGCTATTGGCGTTGACCTTTACACCCGTTGACGTCTAGGCGGGAGCCGTTCCGTCTCTCCCAACTCTTGGAGCACTTCATGGCGAAAAAACTTTTCCCGGACGCGGTATCCGCGCTCGACGGCCTGCTCAAAAACGACATATTGATTGCCAGCGGCGGCTTTGGCCTGTGCGGCCTGCCCGAACGGTTGCTGGATGCCGTCCGCGACAGCGGGGTCACTGGCCTGACCTTCGTGTCCAACAATGCCGGTATCGACAATGAAGGCATCGGCAAGCTGCTGCGCACCAAGCAGGTGAAGAAAATGATCTCGTCCTACGTGGGTGAGAATAAGGAGTTTGAGCGGCAGTATCTGGCGGGCGAGCTTGAGGTGGAATTCTGCCCACAAGGAACGCTGGCCGAACGGATGCGCGCGGGTGGCGCGGGCATTCCGGGTTTTTACACAAAGACGGGCGTCGGCACTTCGGTGGCCGAGGGCAAGGAAGTGAAAGATTTTGGCGGTGAGGAATATATCCTCGAACGCGGCATTTTTGCCGACCTATCGATCATCAAGGCGTGGAAGGCCGATGAAAGCGGTAACCTTGTCTTCCGCAAGACGGCCCGCAACTTCAATCTGCCCGCCGCCACCTGCGGTAAGGTCTGCGTGGTTGAGGTGGAGGAAGTGGTGCCGGTTGGCAGCCTTGACCCCGACTGCATCCATTTGCCCGGCGTCTATGTGCAGCGCATGATCGTTGGCGCGCCTTATGACAAAAAGATTGAGTTCCGCACGGTACGTG
>JBILBJ010000231.1:0-2897 GCA_044353705.1 Sphingorhabdus sp.
ATTGAACGGCTGATATCCGCCTGTCCCAACGCGCCGAAGGATACACGGCTGGCCGCGGTGGCGTTGACGGCGTTGGTCGATGGCTTGTGGTTGGAACTGAGTTTGGGCAACGCGCCGTTCAGCGTTGCTGAAGCCGAGGCACTGGCCGAAAAGTGGGTGGATAGTTTCATTTGAAACAGTAAGGTCTTGGGATGACCGATACATCCCAAACTGATACCCCAATGACCTATGCGCGTTACCTCGCGCTCGACAGACTTCTCGATTGTCAGGATCCACAGTCCGATTTGGATGATGAGATGCTGTTCATCATCATTCACCAAACCAAAGAGCTGTGGCTCAAGCAAATCATCCGTGAGCTTCAACTGGCGCGATCGCAAATCCAGAACGATGCACTTGTGCCTGCCTATAAGGCGTTAGCGCGTGTCAGCCGTATTCAGGCGGTGATGACGCTCAGCTGGGACGTGTTGTCGACGATGACGCCGTCCGAGTATACACGATTTCGCCATGTCCTTGGGCCAAGCTCCGGCTTTCAATCGGACCAGTTTCGCACCGTGGAATATTTGCTTGGCCTCAAAGCGTCGGCTTTTCTGAAATATCAGGAAGACCGGCCAGATGCGCATGCGGCCATGACGGACGCGCTTATCAATCCAAGCATTTGGGATGATGCCATTGCCGCTTTGGCACGCGCGGGGTTCGACATACCGCACGTGTTGCTGGAACGCGATTGGAGCCAAGCACATGTGTTTTCGCCAGAGGTCGAAGCCGCGTTTCTCACGGTCTATCGCAACCCCGACACATATTGGGAATTGTACCAGCTGGCTGAAAAGCTTGTCGATCTGGACGATGCAATGGCGACGTGGCGGCACAAGCATGTCCTGACCGTCGAGCGTATCATTGGCGGTAAGACCGGAACTGGCGGGACGGCGGGTGTCAGCTATTTGAACAGCACCGTGTCCAAGCGCGCCTTTCCGGAACTATGGTCGCTGCGCACGCAACTGTGACTGCTTCATATATCATCAACGGGTATGAATCGGTTTCATGTCACACGGTTGCAACAGCAGCTGACTAGCGCGATACACACAATATTGAATCGGATCATCGGGGGAGCACGGGATGTCATTTTTTATCAATCGCCGCAATTTGTTGGCAACTGCGGGCTTTGGTATTGGTGGCTTATTGCTGCCGGGTGGAGCCGCTATGGCGCAGACGCTGCTTGGCCTTACCGGCTTTACGCATAATGTTGCCAGTGGTGAGCCTGGCCCCGATTCCGTGCTTTTGTGGACACGTTATGTAAACCCGACCGGCGGTCCATCCAAAGTCCGCGTCGAAATTTCCGAAAGCCAGGATTTCTTGAAAATCGCGGGCGGCGGTCAAATGGTAACGGGTCCATGGCGCGACCACACCGTGAAGATTACAGTCGATAATCTCGCGCCGGGCAAATGGCATTGGTTCCGCTTCATTGCGCCCGACGGTAGTATATCGCCCATTGGCCGTACGAAGACATTGCCCGTTGGCAAAACATCCAATTTCAACATCGCAATTTTCTCATGCTCGAACTTGGGCTTTGGTGAATTCAACGCTTATGGTCATGCCGCCGCACGCAAGGACATCGACCTTGTGCTGCACATGGGTGACTATATCTATGAATATGGACGCGGTGGTTATGATGGCGGCGCGAAATTTGCGGCGCGCCTTTTCCCCGCTGACGAAATTCTGACTTTGGCGGATTATCGCTTGCGCTATTCCAGCTATCGTTCGGACAAGCAATTGCAGGCACTGCACGCCAATTTCCCGATGATCGTGAATACCGACGATCATGAAACGGCAAATGACGCTTGGGAAGGCGGCGCGCAGAACCATAGCGTAGACGAAGGTGACTGGAACGCGCGGCGCAACGCAGCGATGCAGGTCTGGCGCGAATGGCTTCCTGTTGGCGAACAGCCGTGGAAAGAATATGCCATCGGCGACCTTGCGACATATTATCGTACGGACACGCGGGCGGTCGCACGCTCGAAGCCATATTCCCATGGTGACCTGGCGCGCGCTGGAGATCCAGCAAAGGCATTTGCAGAATTTCGCGACGGGGCATGGCGCGATCCGTCCATGACTATGCTCGGAACCGAACAGGAAGCGTGGCTTTCACGGTCAATGTTGGGCGACAAGTCGACATGGGCGTTGCTCGGAACCGGAACGAACATGGGCTATAGCTACACGCCGGAAAACGCCATGGATTGGGTCCCTCGCGTTGCGCCTGAACGCGCGATAAACTATGTGCGGCAGGGCATCGCTGCGGCGAAGGCGGGCCTGCCCTACAATCTCGACAATTGGGGCGGTTACCCCACCGCGCGTTCGCGCATTTTGTCAGCAGCGCAGCGCGCCGACGCAAACTTGGTCGTGATTACCGGTGATAGCCACAATGGCTGGGCATTCGACTTGCCCGAAGGCGGAAAGCCAGCTGGTGTCGAATTTGGCGGCCACAGCGTATCGTCGCCGGGCTTTGAAAGCGCAGTTCCGTTCACGGATCCGTCCGTCGTCGCGCGCAGCTTGCTTGACGCGAGTAAGCAGGAATTGCGTTGGGCAGACACATCCAACCGCGGTTACATGCACTTGGCGCTCACGCCGCAGGCTGCGACGAACGAATGGGTGTTCATGCAAACCATCAGGGACATTTCAATCGCCACGAAGCCGGGCCACAAAATGAAAGTCCGCCCAGGCCGCAAAGTCCTCGAACAGGCATAAGGCCCATTTAACTGGTCGGTTAAATCGCCTTGATTTTGTCCATCGCCACGCGCCATAGAGGATGTAACGGCGCGAGGAGAGAATGACATGCAGATGCCTGGCTTAGGATATAGCGAAGAGCAGATTGAGTTGCTGGATGTGGCGACGACCTTTTGTCG
>JBILBJ010000232.1:0-2893 GCA_044353705.1 Sphingorhabdus sp.
ACGCGCCCGAGGCGAATGTCGGCATGGTGAAGCTGCTTCGGCTTGTATATTCGATATCGCCCGCACTTGCCCAGCGGATCATGATCAGATTCTGATTGTCAGCGATGCCGCATCGCACGGCGGAGCAATCGTGTCAGGATATCTGAGAAAATAAGGTGGTGCCCCAGGCCCGACTCGAACGGGCACTCCTTTCGGAACAGGATTTTGAATCCAGCGCGTCTACCATTCCACCACTGGGGCACATCTTCGTCAGGGCGAACCCGTTGAAGCGGAGGCTCCTCTAACCGAGCCTCCGCCCCGATGCAAGCGCATCCTTATTTCTTAAGTTCCTTAGCGAGTGTCTTCAGCGTCGCTTTGCCATAAGGCGCCTTGAATCCGCCAATACCGGCAACATCGACTCCCGTCTGGCGATAGACCGCACGCATGTGACTAAAGGTTTTGAACCCGTCCGCGCCGTGATAATTGCCCATGCCCGACGGCCCGACTCCACCAAAGGGCAGATCTTCCATCGCATTGTGGAAGACGACGTCGTTGATCGTTACGCCGCCAGAGACGGTCCGCGTTAGCACGCGTTCTTCTTCGGCCTTGTCCGTTCCGAAATAATATAGACCAAGCGGACGATCATGCGCGTTCACATAATCAATCGCCTCGTCCATCGACGAATAGGTCATAACGGGCAGAATCGGCCCGAAGATTTCTTCCTTCATCACCTTCATGTCGTCGGTGACATTACGGACGATCGTCAGCGGCATCTTGTTGCCGTTTGATCCGACAAAATCCTCATCCGCAGGGTTGATTTCGATAAGTTCAGCGCCCTTTTCACGCGCATCGTCCAGATAGCCCTGAAGCCGCTCATAATTTCGGCCATTCACAACCGATGTATAATCGTCATTGTGCAGCAAAGTGGGATATTGCGCGATTGCGCCGGCCTTCACCGCCTCGATGACATCATGCTCTTGGTCGTCGGGAACCATCAAATAATCAGGCGCGAGACAGATTTGGCCCGCGTTCATCATCTTGCCCAGGGCAATACGCTCGCCCGCCTTTTTCGTGTCCGCACTTCGGCCAATGATGGTCGGTGATTTGCCGCCAAGCTCAAGCGTCACGGGCACGAGATTGTCCGCTGCAGCGCGCATGATATGCTTGCCCACGCCTGTTGCGCCGGTGAATATCATATGGTCGAACGCCAGCTTTGAAAACGCCATGCCGACTTCAGCGCCGCCTGTAAAAACGGCCATTTCCTCTTCCGCGAAATATTGTGGCACGAGCTCTTCGAACAATGCCGACACGCGCTCGGTGAATTCCGACGGCTTGATCATCGCGCGGTTACCGGCGGCGAGAATACCTGCCATCGGGACCATCACCATACCAACGGGGAAGTTCCATGGGGCAACAACGCCGACAACGCCCTTTGGCTGGTACACGACTTCGGCCTTGGCACCGAGCAGACCAAGCGGGAAGGTTGGCTTGCGCTTTTCACCTTTGGCCCAGCTTTCAAAATGCTTCTTGGCATGCTTCATCGCGCTCACAGAAGGCATGATGTCGGTCAGCAGCGTTTGTTCGCGGCTCCGGTGACCGAAATCAGCAGAAACGGCCTTTGCAAAATCCTCAGCATGATCGATCAACATCGCAATCGCGCGGTCGATGCGGTCACGGCGCACAGACATCGATTCGGGCATCGCTGCGGTAAATGCTGCGCGCTGCTTTTCGAGCACAGTCTGCATATTTGCGGTCATTTTCTCTCTCCATTTAACCAGTTGATGAATTGCTAGCGTGAAGCGTTGCAAATGAAAACCATTTTGGCGTATCCACATGTCCAACATGCACAAAGCATGACGCGTATATTGGAGAGAACATGATTGAGGCCGGTAAAAAGTGGACACCCCCTGCGGGTTGGCCCGTCATGACGCGAGATCAGGTCAAGGATGCATTATGTGCACCTGGCATGCCGTTCGAAATGGAAACGACTGAAATTGAAGGTGTGCCAACGCGCGTCTGGAAAAACGCACTACCCAATCTCGCGGTACTGGCCGCACACGCCAACGCATCATTCGGTGACCGCGAATTTGTGGTGTATGAGGATGAGCGCGTCACCTACGCAGCTTGGTACCGCGCGGTTGCGACACTCGCGCAAGCGCTGCAAGAACGTGGCGTAAAAAAGGGTGACCGCGTGGCCCTCGCCATGCGCAACCTGCCTGAATGGCCGGTCGCCTTTTTTGCGGCCGCAGTGACAGGCGCGATTGTTGTGCCGTTAAATGCATGGTGGACGGGTGAAGAGCTTGCCTTTGGTTTGGCTGATTCGGGTGCAACGGTGCTGATCTGCGACGCGGAACGTTGGGACCGCATATCGCCCTATAAAGCAGAAATGCCGGCGCTTGCGCATGTCATGGTCACGCGCGCGGGTGCAGCGGCAATGGCCGAGCCCGCCATCACGCTCGAAAGCATCATTGGCAGTCCAAAAAGCTACGCCGATTTGGCTGACCTGTCGTTGCCGGAGGTCGCGATTGCGCCAGATGACGCGGCCACCATTTTCTACACCAGCGGGACGACCGGAAAGCCAAAGGGCGCTTTGGGTTCGCACCGCAACCTGCTGACCAATGGTTTTTCCAGCGCCTATTCCGGCGCTGCGACTGTCTTGCGCCGTGGTGATCCACTGCCCGAACCCAGCATTAGGGCGAGCCTGCTTGTCATTCCGATGTTCCATGTCACCGCTTGTTCGGCATCGATGATTCCGACGATTCAAGCCGGGCACAAGATCGTGCTCCTCCACAAATGGGATACCGTGAAGGCATTCGAAATTATCGAACGCGAAAAGATCAACGCCACGGGCGGCGTGCCGTTCATCGCTTGGCAGTTAATCGAGCACCCCGACCGCGCGATATATGACCTCAGC
>JBILBJ010000057.1:0-9859 GCA_044353705.1 Sphingorhabdus sp.
TCGGCTTCGAGTGTTTGGATGAGGTTCATGCCCCATTTAATCCTTATTCTTTTGTCGCACGTCAGAGGCAGGCTGAACCCGGGCGTCTTTGTAACGCCCCCAAAGGTCCGGTCTGCGTAACCGAGTATCTTCCTCCGCCCTTTGTTTCCGCCAGGTGGCTATTTTCGCATGATCCCCCGATCGCAACACTTCAGGGATCACTCGCCCTTCCCAATCATTGGGTCGGGTATAGTGCGGATATTCAAGCAACCCTTGTTCAAAGGACTCCTCATCACCGCTGGAAGTCGCGCCCATTACGCCGGGAAGCAGCCGAATGCAAGCGTCTAACAGCATCAAAGCGCCAATTTCGCCGCCCGAAAGCACGATGTCGCCCATCGAAACCTGTTCAATATGGGGTCGGGCGTCAAAAATGCGCTCGTCAAAGCCCTCAAAACGGCCGCACAGCACAGTAACGCCGGGGCCTGCAACAAGTTCGCGGATACGGCTTTGGGTAATCGTCTTGCCACGCGGCGTCATCGCCAAAACGGGAACATGTGGTTGCTGAGCAGACGCGTGATCGACCGCCGCGGCGAGTATGTCCGCGCGCAGTACCATCCCTGCCCCGCCGCCGGCTGGCGTGTCGTCAACGGTCCGATGCTTGTCGGTCGCAAAGTCACGGATGTGGATGGGCGCACATGACCATTTGCCCTCTTCAAGTGCGCGGCCAGCCAATGATATTCCCAGAGGACCGGGAAACATTTCGGGATAAAGCGTCAGGATTTGGGCGGCGAACGTCATATGACGAAGTCGGCATCGATGACGATGCGTCCGCCCGCTTGTGCGCCCCATTCAGGCACAGCCTCGGCTGTCATTGGGACCATGAACTTTTTGCTCGGCTTGCCATCGGCAGACGGCATCTGGATTTCCAGAACGTCGCTCGCGCCAAAATTTTCGACAGCGATGCAACTGCCAAGGTCAGTGCCATCGGTTGAAACGCAAGGAAGCCCAAGAAGGTCGCTGTAATAATATTCGCCCTCACCCAGTTCAGGCAAGGCATCGCGCGGCACGGTCAACAATGTGCTGCGCAGTTTTTCCGCTGCGTTGCGGTCATTTATTTCGGCAAAACGGGCAATCGCGCCGTCTTTTGTTGGGCGGAGGGACTTAACCGTCAACGCACCATCATTAAAACTTTTGTAGCGTTTCAAGCTGTCCACATTTTCTGCAAACAGCTTGAGACGAACTTCACCCGTCACGCCGTGCGCACCAGAAACGGCAGCAAGCGTGACGGTTGAGTCAGCCAAGGCTTAGCCCTCGGCCTTTTCTTCGGTTGCTTCTTCAGCTGCAGGCGCTGCTTCTTCAGCGGCAGGTGCTTCTTCAGCAGCGGCTTCTGCAGGCGCAGCTTCTTCAGCGGCTACTTCTTCAACAACTTCGGGCTCTGGCTCAGGTGCTGGAGCGGCTGCAGCTGCTGCTGCGGCTTCTTCGGCTTCGGCAAGCTTGGTTGCCTTGTCTTCAGCGCGATCCTTGGCCTTCTGGCCTGGTTCACCCTTGTTAGGGTTGCTTTTAACCTTACGCTCTTTGACGCCAGCGACGTCAAGGAAGCGTGCAACGCGGTCCGATGGCTGGGCACCAGCGGCAAGCCAATGCTTCGCACGCTCGGTGTCGAGGATCATACGCTCTGCGCTGTCCTTAGGAAGCTGTGGGTTGTAGCTGCCGATACGTTCAATGAACTTACCGTCGCGTGGTGCGCGGGCGTCGGCTACGACGATTTTATAATAAGGACGCTTTTTCGAACCGCCCCGTGACAAACGCATGGATAATGCCATAAAACTAACTCACCTTTCTGAAATATTCTTGAATTAAATGTGATACTTATTTCTTTTTACTAAGAAGTCGTGCGAGGTCTGGCGGCATTCCGCCGCCACCGCCCATTCCGGGCATACCGCCGAAACCGGGTGGCAAAGCGCCGGGGGGAAGCCCGTGCATTCCCTCCATCGCGCCACCCAAGTCGCCGCCGCCCGTGCCACCTTTGCCGCCGCCAAACATGGCAGCGAGGCCCTTGAGACCGCCCATCTTGCGGATGCGCTTCATGGCGCTCGCCATTTCCTGATGCATTTTAATCAGCTTGTTGACGTCTTGGACGGTCATGCCCGAACCCTTGGCAATCCGGATTTTGCGCTTGGCGTTCAACAATTCAGGCTTGGCGCGCTCTTTTGGTGTCATGGAACCAATGATGGCGTCCATATGCACCAACAATTTGTCGTTCATGCCGCCAGCGTCCATCGCCTGCTTGGCCTTTTTCATGCCCGGGATCATACCCGCAAGCGCGCCGAGGCCACCCATTTTGGACATTTGGCGGAACTGCATGCGCAGGTCTTCCATGTCGAACTGGCCCTTGGCCATTTTGGCCGCGAGCTTATCCGCGTCCTCTTTTTCGACCATTTCGGTCGCGCGCTCGACAAGACCGACAACGTCGCCCATGCCCAATATGCGACCAGCAACGCGGCTTGGGTTAAACGCCTCGATTGCGTCAAGCTTTTCACCGACGCCTGCGAATTTGATTGGCTTGCCGGTAATTGCGCGCATCGACAGGGCCGCACCGCCTCGTGCATCACCGTCCATACGGGTCAGCACGATACCGGTTACATTAACGCGCTCACCGAAGCTTTTGGCGACATTTACGGCATCTTGACCCGTGAGCGAGTCTACCACGAGCAGGATTTCCTGCGGAACGGAGACCTTCGCCACCGCCTGCATTTCGTCCATCAACTGCTGGTCAACATGCAAGCGGCCAGCGGTGTCGAGGATCAGGACATCAAAGCCCTGCAACTTTGCAGCCTGCATCGCACGCTTTGCAATATCGACGGGCTGTTGCCCCTGCATAATCGGAAGCGTCGCAACGTCGGTCTGGGTACCAAGCGTCGCCAACTGTTCTTGTGCGGCAGGACGATTCACGTCCAGCGAAGCCATCAGGACTTTCTTGCCCTGCTTGGCCTTCAGCATCTTCGCAATCTTGGCGGTCGTTGTTGTTTTACCGGAGCCCTGCAGACCGACCATCATGATGATCGCGGGCGGCGCTACTGCGAGATCAAGGTCGCTTTGTTCCGCGCCAAGCATTTCGACCAGGGCGTCATTGACGATTTTGACGACCTGCTGGCCCGGCGTTACCGATTTCAGAACCTGCGCGCCAATCGCTTGTTCGGTGACCTTGTCGATGAAATCCCGAACGACGGGCAGTGCAACGTCGGCTTCGAGCAAGGCCACGCGCACTTCGCGCATCGCTTCACGAACGTCAGCTTCGTTTAACGCACCGCGACCGCGCAGGCGATCAAACACCCCTCCTAACCGGTCGCTCAGCTTGTCAAACATCGACATTCCTTACCAACATGCCCCGTTCGAGGCATAAACGAACAAAAAGCCGGTGAGCGAATCTTCGCCGACCAGCTTGGAAACAACGGATTTCCAACAAATTATGAAAGGCAATATCCTTGCCTTGGACGCGTCGATACCCGCCTTGGCTTCGCAAATCAAGTTTTTCCGTTGGTTGGAGCGGCTGTAACCTGTGCCCAATCACGGCGGCTCCGTAAACAGCAGGTTGGCCATATTCGGCATCAACGGTGGACTTGATGCGCCGCTGCCCCTAAATCGCCGCCATGGCGAACGGCGAATTTCACAAGATGCATGGGCTGGGCAATGACTTTGTCATTATCGACGCACGCGTTCAATCCATAGAAATGTCCCCTGCCCGCGCGCAAATGATCGCGGATCGCAAGTTCGGGATTGGCTGTGACCAGCTTATCCTTCTGCTTCCTTCAGACATCGCTGATGTGCGCATGCGGATATTCAATCCCGACGGCAGCGAGGTTGAGGCATGTGGCAATGCGTCACGCTGTGTCGTTGCGCTGTTGAACCAAGACCTCAACATTGAAACATTGGGCGGCATCATTTCAGGCAAGTTGTCAGGCAATGATGTTGAAGTGTCGATGGGGGAAGCCGCTTTTGGATGGCAGGACATACCGCTTGCTTTCCCGATGAATACCGACGCCATGCCACTGGCGTGGGACAATCTCGCCGCGCCTATGGCGATCAACATGGGCAACCCACATGCTGTGTTTTTTGTCGATGATGTTCATGCCATCGACTTGAGCCAGCTTGGCCCAACAATCGAAAATGATTCCGTATTCCCCGAGCGTGTAAACGTAAATGTCGCGTCGATTGCCGGGAACGAAATCCACTTAAATGTTTGGGAACGCGGCGCAGGCTTGACGGGCGCTTGCGGAACCGGAGCGTGTGCAACCGCCGTTGCGGCCATCCGTCAGGGCAAGGCGACATCCCCCGTCACAGTCCACCAATCGGGCGGAACCCTGACCATCGACTGGAGCCCGGGACAGCCCGTCATCATGACGGGCAGTGCCACTTATGTCTTCAAAGGTCAGGCTGACTGGGATGCATTTGGATGAACGCGCCCGTCAAAAAGCCGGAAGTCATCAGCATGGGTTGCCGCCTCAATTTGGCGGAGAGCAACGCCCTGGTTGAACAACTCGCGGGCCGCGATGACATCGTCATCATCAATAGCTGCGCGGTGACCAATGAATCCGTGCGGCAAACACGGCAAGCCATCCGTCAGGCGCATCGGCGTCGCCCGGACGCGTCTGTGTGGGTCACCGGCTGTGCTGCGCAGGTGGAGCCCGAAACATTTCGGGCCATGCCAGAGGTCGCGGGCGTCTTTGGCAATCATGAGAAACAAGACGCGACCTTGTTACGCGAATTGATGGATCGTCCCGACCGGCCGGTCATTGTCTCGGACATCATGACCATCGTGCAAACCGCGCCGCATCTCGTCACCGCCTATTCGGGCAAAACCCGCGCTTTTGTCGAAGTTCAAAATGGCTGTGATCACCGCTGCACATTTTGCATCATACCCTATGGCCGCGGCAACAGCCGCTCTGTGCCTGCTGGCAGCGTCATTGAGCATATTCAAAAGCTCGTCGACACGGGCTTTAAAGAGGTCGTGCTAACAGGTATTGATGTGACCAGCTATGGCCATGATCTTCCGGGCAGCCCCAATTTAGGATCGCTGGTCGAACGGATATTGAAACTCGTTCCCGATCTTGCGCGCCTTCGGCTGTCGTCGATTGATGGTGTCGAGATTGACGATCGGCTTTTCGACTTGCTCACGGGCGAGCCGCGCGTAATGCCGCATGTTCATCTGTCGCTGCAGGCAGGCGACAATATGATCCTGAAGCGGATGAAACGCCGCCATAGCCGCGAGCTCGCGATCGATCTGGTTGCGCGGCTTAAAGCAAAGCGACCCGAGATCACCATTGGCGCGGATATTATTGCCGGCTTCCCGACCGAAGACGATGCGATGTTTGCCAACAGCATTGACCTCGTGGAGCAATGCGGGATCGTGCACGGGCATATATTCCCATATTCGCCCAAGAAAGGCACCCCAGCCGCGCGCATGCCACAACTGCCCCATCCCGTGATAAAGGCGCGTGCCAAAGCGTTACGCGAAGCCGTAGCCGCAGAAAAATCCCGCTGGTTGGATGGGCTTTTAGGGTCGATACAGAATGTCGCGGTCGAAAATGGCGGCAGGGGTGGCCACGCGGAGAATTTCGCGTATCTGCAGCTCGATAAAGTCATGCCCGAAGGCAACATTGTCGCCGCGCGGGTGTTGCGGTCAACAGACGGAATATTGCAGGCAGAGGTTTTAGAATGAGCGAGAATGCTGGGTGGAAAGACCGACTGTTTGGCGGCCTGAAGAAAACATCAGGAAAGCTGACGGAGAATATCGCCGGACTTGTCACTAAGGCGAAGCTGGAAGCGCGCGACCTCGACGGAATTGAAGATGCGTTGATTGCGTCAGACCTCGGCCCAGCCATGGCAGCGCAAATCCGCGACAAGATTGCTGCTGGACGTTTTGACAAAGGTATTGATGCAGAGGGCATTCGGCAGATTGTCGAGGACGAAGTGGCGGCCGTGCTGGCACCGGTCGCATCGCCGCTCGAAATTGACGCCTTCCCGCGCCCTCAGGTCATATTGGTGATTGGCGTCAATGGCTCCGGCAAGACGACGACGATTGCAAAGCTGGCCAATCTTTTCCTTGAACAGGATTATGGCGTCATGCTGGCCGCGGGCGATACTTTCCGCGCGGCAGCCATTGGCCAGTTGAAAGTGTGGGCCGAACGCATCGGCGTACCCATCGTGACTGGCCCCGAAGGCGGCGACGCGGCTGGTGTCGTGTTTGATGCGGTCAAAAGGGCGACTGCCGAAGGCATCGACGTCCTGATCGTCGACACCGCTGGACGGCTTCAGAACAAGCGCGAGCTCATGGATGAATTGGCTAAAATCCGCCGCGTTCTTGGGCGCCTAAATCCCGCAGCTCCGCACAATGTCGTGTTGGTTTTGGACGCGACGACAGGGCAGAATGCGCTATCGCAAATCGAAACCTTTAAAGAAGTTGCTGACGTAACGGGACTTGTGATGACGAAACTGGACGGCAGCGCGCGTGGCGGGATCTTGGTCGCAGCGGCCAAGCAGTTCGGCCTGCCCATTCACGCCATTGGCGTCGGCGAGACCATCGATGACCTGCGTCCCTTCAACGCGCAAGATGTTGCCCGCGCCATCAGCGGCGGTTCGTTGTGAGCGACACAACCACGCCAAAAAAGACGTCGGGCACCTTAAACTTCATTCTCGATTTTGGACCGCTACTGCTGTTTTTTGTGGCGTCAAAATTTGGCAGTTCGGACACTGACCCAAAGCAAGGCGCGATTGTCGGGACCGCAGCATTCATGGCCGCGATCCTTGTTGCAGTCATTGTCTCCAAGGTGAAACTGGGTAAAATTTCACCGATGCTGAAGCTCACTGCCGCTTTAGGCGTGTTTTTCGGCGCACTGACGATCTGGTTTCATGACGAACGCTTCATCCAGATTAAGCCGACGATCATTTACGCCTTTTTCGCGCTTCTGCTGATTGGTGGATGGGTCCGCAGCAAGGCCATGCTTAAGTATGTTTTGGAGCATGCCTATCAAGGTCTCGACGAAACCGGCTGGTTAAAGCTCTCGCTTAGCTGGGGCGTGTTTTTCCTCGTTCTCGCCGGAGTGAACGAGATTTTTAGACAGCCCGAATGGTTCTCATTCGATACCTGGCTATCCATCAAGGTGTGGGGCGTAACCGCCTGCACGTTCCTATTCGCGCTTGCCAATATCCCGATGCTGATGCGCCACGGGCTGAAGCTGGGCGATGATAGCGAGACACCGCCCAACGCGTGAGACGCCTTGTCCATCAAGATTTTCCCTCATCACACCGCAAACGACCGCGCACATCAGCTATTCCGTCGGGCGCACGCACATTACGCAGAAATTATGTGACAAAAGCGGCCCACAAAGATAGGCAGGGACCTATCAGGGGCAAAATCACCTGAATGCCTACAGGAGGAAAAAATGGCGAAATTTTTTGGAAATCTACATCTGGTGCTGGTCGCCGGCCTGGTGCTGTCATTGGCACTTATGTTCGGTTTGCACGGCGACGGATTGACGGCGCAGTCTGTCACACGCTGGCTGCATACATTCTTCGGGATCGTTTGGATTGGTTTGTTGTACTATTTCAACTTCGTTCAAATTCCAACCATGCCGAAAATTCCAGCAGAGCTTAAGCCAGCGGTGTCGAAGCATATCGCACCATCTGCACTGTTTTTCTTCCGCTGGGCCGCGGCGTTGACCGTGTTGCTGGGACTGATCATTGCGGTTCAGTCCGGTTACGCCCATGAGGCATTCACGCTGCAGGATCCTTACCAGCTGATCGGTGTTGGCATGTGGCTTGCCGTTATCATGGCATTCAATGTCTGGTTCATCATCTGGCCTAACCAGAAGAAGGCACTTGGCATTGTTGAAGCTGATGATGCGACAAAAGCAAAGGCAGCAACGACAGCCATGATGACATCACGTTTGAACACATTGCTCTCGATCCCAATGCTCTACACGATGGTCAGCTTTAACGGCGGCTAATCGTTACATTCTTCGTAAAGATAAAAGGGGTGGCCGATGCCGCCCCTTTTTTTATCCCAAAAGGTCATGCTTTTTAAGGGTATGGCGCAACTGGTCGTAGCTCAGGTTCAGCGCCTTGGCCGTTTGCCGCTGATTATACCGACACTTCGCCAAGGCCTGCTCGAGCACCGCCTTTTCATATCTTTCGGTCGCTTCTCTAAAATCGCTAACATCTACGGCCTGACTTAAGTCATTGCCGAGACGTTGCTCGGCACTAGCGGCCTGATTGTCGGACTGCACCTGCGCAGGCGATGAAGCCGCCACGCCGCCGCACCACGGGCTATCGAACGGATCGAACTGGATATAATCGACCGGCTGTGCAGGGTCAGCCCAGCGATAGACCGCACGTTCGACCACGTTGCGCAATTCGCGCACATTGCCCGGCCATAAATGGTTTTCAAGGGCCTGGGTCGCAAGCGCGCCGAAACCCGGCCACCCTGCCCAACCCAGTTCGGCCGCCATCCGACGCCCATAATATTCAGAAAGAACCTCAACATCGCCTTCGCGAACGCGCAATGGCGGCAAGGTTATCACCTCAAAGCACAGCCGGTCGAGCAAGTCCGCACGGAAGCGCCCCTTGTCCACCATGTTGGGCAGATGCTCATTGGTGGCGGCGACAATACGGACATCGACACGCATCGGCCGCGATGAACCAATACGCGTTACCTCTCCATATTCCACCGCGCGCAACAACCGTTCCTGCGCCCCCATGCTCAATGTGCCCAGCTCGTCGAGGAACAGCGTGCCGCCGTCGGCTTCTTCAAACCGGCCCTCGCGTGCACGGGTGGCTCCGGTAAAAGCGCCTGCTTCATGACCGAACAGTTCGGCCTCAATCAATGTTTCAGGCAACGCCGCGCAGTTAATTGTGACCAAAGGGCCGTCCCAACGTGCACTCAGGCGATGCAGGCGTTCCGCGATCAGTTCCTTACCGGTCCCGCGCTCCCCCACAACCAGCACTGGCCGATTGAGCGGTGCGGCACGGCTTGCGCGCTCGACGGCATCAAGAAAAGCGGACGATTGTCCAATGAATTGATGGCTATCGCGTTCCATTTTCAAAGATTGGCATATTTCACCATAGTGTGGCAATAATTACCAGCGCCCGAATGTCACATTTTTTCACAAATGGCGGAAATCGGACAATTTTTCAAATTGGCACGCTCCCTGCAATACATCTTGCAAGCCGGAACATCACCGGCATTCAAAAGGGAAGACATAAGATGCGTAACGATATCGAAACCAGCAACAAGGTAAAGGCAAGCGAAAGCCGTCTATGGCTGGCCGTCGCCCTGTCCGTGTCCATGATCTTCACCAGTTACGCCGTTTCGGTTCTCAACCATTATGACGATGTTAACATGAACGTCCCAAATTACACCCATCGGCCAATCGTTGTCAGCTATCTTGCCTGACGACGATAGCCCGCGACCGGAGTACCCCCGGCTCCCCCTACCTCCTAAAGGTACCCGGTCGCCCCCTTTTTTCAGTACGCAAATAAACAGTTTTAACCGGAGTTACCCAATGGGCATATTTTCACGAACCCGCGATATCATCGCCGCCAACGTCACGGACTTGCTCGACAAGTCGCAGGACCCGGCGAAAATGATCCGTATGATCATTCTGGAGATGGAAGAAACGCTGGTTGAAGTCCGCGCTTCTGCAGCCCGGACGATTGCTGACCAGAAAGAACTGCGCCGGCACATCGACAAGCTGAACACGCTTGAAGCTGACTGGACCGACAAGGCCCATCTTGCACTGTCAAAAGATCGCGAAGACCTTGCCAAGGCTGCCTTGGTCGAAAAGCGCAAGGCGACCGACATGAAGGACCAACTGACGGCGGA
>JBILBJ010000233.1:0-2879 GCA_044353705.1 Sphingorhabdus sp.
TCTTGCCTTATGTCCGCGAACGCAAGCAATTCGGCAAACCCATCGGCAGTTTCCAACTGATGCAGGCGAAGATTGCCGACATGTATGTCGCGTTCAATTCTGCCCGCAGCTATGTCTACAATGTCGCGCGCGCATGCGACGCCGGGCAGACCACCCGCTTTGACGCAGCAGGCGCGATCCTGTTGGCCAGCGAAAACGCCGTGAAGGTTGCGGGCGAGGCCATTCAGGCATTGGGCGGCGCTGGCTATACCAAGGATTGGCCGGTCGAGCGTTATTGGCGCGATGCCAAATTGCTCGACATTGGTGCAGGAACCAATGAAATTCGCCGGATGTTGATTGGCCGGGAGCTGATCGGAGCAGCGTGAGCAAGAAATAGCGCAGGAGTAAGCAGAATGAGCCGTCCGGTATTGGGTGTCATCGCGTGTAATCGCATGGTCGGCAGCGAAGTCGCCCAAGCTGTGATGAACCGCTACATCCGCGCGGCCATGACCTATGCCGATGTCGCGGCGTTAATCATCCCCTCACTGCCCGACCTGATGACCGCCGCTGAAGTCGCACCGCGCATCGACGGCATATTGTTGACCGGCAGCCCGTCAAATGTCGCAACGCGGCTTTATGGTGACGAAGGCGGCGACGGTCCTTTCGATGACGGCCGCGACGAGATCGCAATGTCCATGGTCGACCGCATGATTGACGCGCGCAAGCCCGTCTTTGGCATTTGCCGCGGTTTTCAGGAAATCAACGTCGCCTTGGGCGGAACCTTGCGCCGTGACACGAGCGCGAGCGATGCGCTCATCCGCCACCACGCACCCGATGATGTTGATTTCGACGCTATGTTTGACCACCGCCATCCGGTTGAACTTGCGGACGGTGGCATGTTGTCCCATGCTTATGCCAAAGGCGCTTTGGACGTAAACTCGGTTCATTTTCAAGGCATCGGCACGCTCGCGGATGGACTGACGGTTGAGGCACGCGCGCCCGATGGACTTATTGAGGCCTATAGCGCCCGCCCCAATGGCGCACCCTTGCTTGCGGTCCAATGGCACCCCGAATGGGGCACGGAAAATGACGCGGATTCGCAAACCTATTTCCACCTTTTGGGAAAGGCGTTAAGAGGCGAGTTGTGAACACAAAAGTCACCCGCTTTAACCGCTACCAGGCACGCATAGGCTTTTCGCCCTGATCTGTTTGCGCACCCCGCAAACGCAACAAAATATCAGGGAGAAAACTCATGCCCCGCAATTACGACATCGCCGAACTTCGCCGTTTAGACATCGCCCACCATTTGCCCGCGCAAGCCGATTGGCAGGAAATCGAAAATCTGGGCGGAAGCCGCATCATCACCCATGCGGAAGGCTGCTATATCCATGATGGCGACGGCAATCGCATATTGGACGGGATGGCTGGCCTGTGGTGCGTCAACGCGGGTTATGGCCGCGATGAGCTCGCTGAGGTTGCGCGCGAACAAATGCTTGAGCTGCCTTATTATAACAGCTTCTTCAAAACCGCGAACGCGCCAGCCATCTTGCTTGCCGAGAAGATTGCGAGCCTGACAGGCGGCCGCTTGCCGCATGTATTTTTCAACAGCTCCGGCTCTGAAGCCAATGACACCATATTGCGGATGGTGCGCCATTATTGGCAGGTGAAGGGCGAACATAGCCGCACCATCGTCATCAGCCGCCACAATGCCTATCATGGTTCCACCGTGGCGGGCGTCAGCATGGGCGGAATGAAGGTCATGCATGGTCAAGGCTTCCCTGCCCCCGGCATCTTGCCAATGGCGGGCATCGAACATGTCCGCCAGCCTTATTGGTACAATGAAGGCCGCGACATGACGCCCGACGATTTCGGCACAGCATGCGCGCAGGCCATTGAGGACAAGATATTAGAAGTAGGCCCGGAAAATGTCGCCGCATTCATTGGTGAGCCCGTACAAGGCGCAGGCGGCGTCATCATTCCGCCAGCCAATTACTGGCCGCAGGTGGAAGCAATCTGCCGCAAATATGGCATCTTGTTGGTCTGTGATGAGGTTATCTGCGGCTTTGGTCGCACCGGCAATATTTGGGGCCATGAAACCGTTGGCGTAAAGCCCGATATCATCGCGATGGCCAAGGGGCTGTCGTCGGGTTACCTGCCGATTTCCGCTGTCGCGGTGAGCGCGGAGATCGTCAAGGTCATCAAAACTGGCGGTGATTTCGTCCATGGCTATACCTATTCGGGCCACCCCGTCGCGTCCGCCGTCGCCTTACGCAATATCGAGATCATGGAGCGCGAGGGACTGTTTGAAAAAGTTCGGAACGAGACCGGCCCGTACCTTGCCGAGAAGCTGGCTACACTGAGCAACCACCCGCTGGTCGGTGAAGCCCGCTCGGTTGGCTTGCTGGGCGCGGTGGAGGTTGTTGCCGACAAGGCCACTGGCGCGCGCTTCGGCGGGGCTGAAGGCACGGCAGGTCCATTGGTACGCGATATCTGCATTCGCAACGGCCTGATGGTGCGCGGCATCCGCGACAGCATCGTGATGTGCCCGCCACTGATTATCACGCCGTCGCAAATCGACGATTTGATTGGCATCATTCGCACGTCACTGGACGAAGCCGAGCCGAAGTTGCGCGCGCTCGGGTAGGTTTTTTAGCCCTTCTATTTCCGTCATGCTGAACTTGTTTCAGCATCTTACTTGTGGCAGCGAATAAGTAAGACCCTGAAACAAGTTCAGGGTGACGGGTCGGGATGATTATCGCGGCGGCCTCCTCACGCTAGGCTCAGGATGCATTAAATTAGTTGCATGTAAGGGCGAAGTTTGATTCAACTGAACTTCTGATAAAGGAGCAGTTGATGATTGATCTACCGATGTTGAGTGCGGCGCAGATGCGCCGGATAGA
>JBILBJ010000234.1:0-2865 GCA_044353705.1 Sphingorhabdus sp.
AAATTGCCGTTCCATTCGGCATCGAGCCGCGCCAGCGCGACATGCGCGGCATTTGGTTCCACCTGCTGAATACGTTCGCGGCGCATATCGTAGAAACGCAGCACAAGGTCTGGGTCGCGGGCAAAAGCTTCCGGCGTGGCGACATCTTCAACCTTATGCTGTTCCCACAATCCACCCGCGCTGCGAAACGTATCAATACCGCTCTCCGCGCTGACCCCAGCCCCCGTCAGGATCACGATGTTCTTAATGTCTCGGTTCACATTCATTCCTTCACCGACCCTCTGCGGCCAACGTCGAACACAGCACAACTTGTTTCGGCTCCTTAATATAGTAAGACCCTGAAACAAAATCAGGATGACGGTTATGAATATAGGTATCATTGGCAGCTCGGGCCGCATGGGGCAGGCCTTGGTCGACGCAATTGCAGCAGATGGTCAGGAATATGCAGGCGGCGTCGACAAAGGCGATGATCTTGCCGCTTTGGTTGCGTCATCTGATGTGCTCGTAGATTTTTCCAGCCCCCATGCGATTGAGGCGAACCTTGATGCTTGCGTTGCTGCGGGCAAACCGATTGTCATTGGCACCACCGGACTGGAGGAACGCCACCATTTCCTGATTGATGACGCAGCGCGCGACATTCCGGTTTTGCAGACGGGCAATACATCCTTGGGCGTGACCATGCTGTCCGCGCTCGTGCAGCAGGCCGCACGCCAATTGGGTGACGATTGGGATATCGAAATATTGGAGATGCACCACCGGCATAAGGTGGATGCGCCGTCCGGCACCGCCCTGCTGCTGGGCGAAGCCGCAGCCAGCGGACGCGGCATCGATCTCAAGCAACATAGCGACCGTGGCCGCGACGGGATTACCGGCGCGCGCAAAGCGGGCGACATTGGTTTTGCGTCCTTACGCGGCGGCAGCGTCGCGGGTGACCATCATGTCATTTTCGCTTCCGAACATGAACGGATCGAGCTGGTCCATCGTGCCGAAACCCGCGCAATATTTGCACGCGGCGCGGTAAAAGCCGCAACATGGCTGACGCGCCAAAAATCCGGTCGATTCACTATGCAGGAAGTGCTTGGTCTTTGAAAAAGGCGGATATCTTCGAATTTTACCGAAGACTGGCGGAGGCGAACCCTGCGCCTGAAACCGAGCTGGCCTATGGCAATGCGTACCAATTGCTTGTTGCAGTCACCTGCTCTGCCCAATCGACCGATGTTGGCGTGAACAAAGCCACCAAGGCGTTGTTTGCGGAGGTCAAAACGCCCGCGCAGATGGTGGCGTTGGGGCTAGAAGGGCTGAAGGCGCATATCAAAACCATTGGGCTGTTTAACAACAAAGCCAAAAACGTGATTGCCCTGTCCGAGATATTGGTCCGCGACCATGCCGGCGAAGTCCCTGCCGACCGCGACGCGCTTGAGGCGTTGCCCGGCGTTGGACGCAAGACGGCAAATGTCGTGATGAATACCGCTTTCGGCGCAGAGACCTTTGCCGTCGATACGCATATCTTCCGTGTCGGCAACCGGACCGGGATCGCACCGGGCAAAACCGTGCTGGCCGTTGAAAAGGCGCTCGATAAAAAGACGCCACAACCGTTTCGCGTTGGCGCGCATCATTGGCTGATCCTGCATGGCCGATATATCTGCAAGGCACGCACGCCGGAATGTTGGCGTTGTCCGGTAGCGGACCTGTGCCGCTTCAAACCAAAAACAGCGCCGCCCAAAATCAAGTCAGCTACAGTTCAGACTGCCCCCGTTAAACCGGCCGCGTAACATTGGAGAGCAAACATGCGTAAAATACTGCTGATCATTCCTGCCGTTGCTTTGCTTTCGGGCGGGGGCGCAATTGCGCTTTCCCGCAATAAGGCGCCCGAACCCGTACGAGCGGTCGGCGAGCCAAAAAGCTGCGTCACGATCTCGCAGATACGGTCAACGAAAGTCATCGATAGCCGCAATATCGATTTTCGCATGGCAGGCGGCAAGACCTATCGCAACACCCTGCCGCAAAGCTGCCCCGGTTTGAAATTCGAGGAGCGTTTTTCCTACCGCACGTCGATCAACCAATTGTGCAGCGTCGATATTGTGCATGTTTTGCACGACCAAGGCGGCCGACTGTATGAGGGTGCAGGATGCGGCCTTGGCAAGTTTCAGCAGATAGAGAAGGTTAGCGGCAAATAGCGGCTGATGTCCGGCACGCCGTCGGGGGGAAGCGATACTCTCGCCGTTCGTCATCCTGAACTTGTTTCAGGATCTTACTTCATCGTTGGGTCGTTATTAAGATCCTGAAACAAGTTCAGGATGACGTGGCCCTAAAGGTTCTAAAACGCCTTTGGGCCCTACTTCCCTGTCCAATTCCCAAGCCGCTTTTCGACAAAGGCAGCCATGCCCTCTTTCTGATCTTCCGTACCGAACAGTCCGTGGAACAGGCGGCGTTCGAACAGGACGCCTTGCTGCAACGTAGTTTCGAATGCGGCGTTGACCATTTCCTTGCATGCCAGCGCAGCCAATGGCGCCATGCCCGCGATGGCGGTCGCAGTTTTGATGGCTTCATCCACCAGCTCTGCCGCAGGAACAACCTTCGCAACCAATCCAGAACGTTCGGCCTCATGGGCGTCCATCATCCGGCCTGTCAGGCACATTTCCATCGCCTTGGCCTTACCAATCGCACGCGTTAGCCGTTGCGAACCGCCCATGCCGGGGGTGACCGCAAGTTTGATTTCAGGTTGCCCGAATTTTGCATTGTCGCCGGCAATGATGAAATCGGCCATCATGGCAAGTTCGCACCCGCCACCAAGCGCAAAGCCGTTCACGGCCGCAATCCATGGCTTGCGGGTCGCGGTCACGCGGTCATAGCCTGCAAAGAAAT
>JBILBJ010000235.1:0-2862 GCA_044353705.1 Sphingorhabdus sp.
CGTAATGATCACGTCCCTATTGGTGGCAACCGTTGCCTATGTCTTGATGCGCTTTCCGCAAATGCCGATGCCCACGGCGGAGAGCCTGAAGATTACCGATCTCGGCACATTGGCAGGAAAAACAGAGATTTGGCTTGAGGCACAGCGCCCTGCATTGCCCGCGCCAGCGGTGTCGTTGATGCAAGATATCGGGCTTCGTTTGGACCAGCTTGCGCCGCAACTGCAAACGCTTGACGATAATGACCCTGCGGCACGTGAAGTCCGGAAACTTGTGGGTGAACATCTGCCCGAGCTGATTAACGGCTATAAACGCATTCCCGATAGCCTTCGGCATAAGGAACATGCCGGAAAGACTCCTGCGCAGCAGCTGGTCGATGGCTTGAAGACCATTGACCGCGAAATTGAGACAATGACCGGCCAGATTTCGCGCGGTGAGCTCGACAAATTAGCGGTGCGTGGCCGGTATCTTGAAATACGCTACGATAACGCCGCCGACAACGGTCAGGGCGTGTAATCGCGCAATCATGAAAGCGCGTATCGCTAGCGATTGGTAACGACATGTACAGGAAAACGGGTTGACCCAATCCAGCTTACAGCGCGACATTTTTGGAACGCTGGCCAGCGGTGAAGCTGTCCACGCGGTGACGCTTACCAATGCTGCGGGCATGTCGGTCCGGATCATCAGTTACGGCGCTGCTATCCAATCGGTCTGTGTGCCCGATGCCAATGGTAACTTTGCGGACGTTACAACGGGCTATGCCGATATTGCGGAATATGTCGCGCAGCGGCAGTATTTCGGCGCGACCGTTGGACGGGTCGCCAACCGTATAGCCGGTGCGCGTTTCGAACTTGATGGCAAAATGTACAGCGTTCCCGCCAATGACGGCACGCATTCGCTGCACGGGGGCGATGTCGGATTCGACCAAGTGAACTGGACGATCACGGCATGTGATGAAGAGGCGTTATCGGTGACGCTTTCGCATATTAGCCCCGATGGTGACCAAGGCTATCCAGGCACGTTGACGGTTACCGCAACATATCAATTGCACCCCGACAATGCGCTGTCGGTGCATTACGAAGCCGTCACCGATGCGCCGACCTGCGTGAACCTGTCGAACCACGCATATTGGCATTTGGGCGGCGAGGGGGCTGCCTATGATGCGATGGACCATGTGCTGACGATCGCCGCCGAACAATATCTGCCGGTTGATGCGACGCTTATTCCAACGGGTGAACGCAGCAGCGTTGCTGGCACAGCATTTGATTTTCGCGAACCCATACCGATCAGCAAATATGTTCGCAGCAACACCGAAATCCAGCTGACCCATGGCGGCGGATATGACCATAATTGGATCATTGATGAGGCGGTCGCGAGCGAACCCCGATACATGGCACATTTGGAAGATCCGGTGTCAGGACGGACGATGACTTTGCTGTCCAACCGGCCGGGGCTGCAATTTTACTCTGGCAATTTTTTTGACGGAACGACGTCGGGCAAGGCAGGCAAAAGCTATGGAATCGGCGATGCGATTGCGCTTGAGCCGCAAATGTTTCCGGACGCGCTCAACCAACCCTCTTTTGCGTCAGTTGTTCTCCGTCCCGGGCAAATCTATGCGAATATGATCATGTGGCGTTTCGGTGTCAGCCGGTTGTTTTCTCCGAATATCAATGGGTAAACAAAGGAACGGCTAAAATGTGAGCGCCACTTGCTGCGCGATGCCTGTTTTGGATGCAAAACCGGTTGAAATCAGCTATGCATATACGCTGTCCGAAAATGCATAATCGGGATGTTACATGAATTCACTGCGGAAAGGGACCGGCGCCCAACATTTTCATTCATCCTCAAGCATTTTGCTTATCGATGACGAGCACGAAATTCTGCCCGAATATCAGGAATTTTTCGAATTCGCGGGGTTCAGAACGTTGACCTGCGCTGATCCGGTTCAGGCTATGGCTATGATTTTGGAAATGCCCGATATTGCAGT
The DNA here is from genome assembly GCA_044353705.1 of Sphingorhabdus sp. GTDB lineage: Bacteria > Pseudomonadota > Alphaproteobacteria > Sphingomonadales > Sphingomonadaceae > Sphingorhabdus_B. The sequence goes on from JBILBJ010000235.1 coordinate 1,986, forward strand.
TGTCATCACCGACCTGCGCATGGCGCATCTGGATGGCATCGGCATGATTAATGGCGTGCGCGCTGCCCTGCCGGAAGGGCGTCATGTTGATTTCATGATCCTGACGGGCGACGCGAGCACGCAGCTAGGCGACGATTTGGCTGACATTCCCATCTTTCTGAAGCCGGCGGACACGGACGCATTGGTCGCGGCAATCCGCGCGGTGTTGGCGTGCTAAGCCGCCGCTGGACCGAATTCCCGGCGACCCGGGATATTCCCTTAAAAGAACTGCTAATTGCGGCATTGCTGGGCGTTGTAGGGCTTTGCCTGAACAGTTTCGAGCTCAAGCTTGGCTGGGGCATGAACTTTATACTCGGAAACGCGCTGGTATATGCATTTGTGCGCATGCTGGCGCCGCAGTCTCTGGTGCTTGCGGTTTCAGTGTCAAGTATCGGTTCAGTCATCTTGTGGAACCACCCATGGGGTTGGATCGTGTCGGCATGCGAAGCGGTATTTGTAGCCATCGTTGCGCGCCGCACCTCACCTGTTCGCAGCGTCGTTATTTACTGGATAGTGGCAGGCGCGCCTTTGGCGTTCTTATTTTATGGCGGCATGCTGAAAATGGATCAGCTGTCGCTTGCGCTCGTGGTCGCAAAGCATGTCGCGAACGGGATATTGAACGTCGTCCTTGGTGAGTTGATCTATGTCTCCCTTCTGAGCGGAAATCCGTTTGGAAAATTCGGACATTGGCCAAAGCTTAGGGTTGAATGCTTTACCGTCATGTTATTCATGGGGACGGTGCTGATCCCGGCGACGGTCTATATGGCGCTGGATGCGCCGTCGCGTGAACGTACCACGATGGACGAGGTTAACAGAAACCTTGAATCGCGTATGCGCG
>JBILBJ010000058.1:0-9766 GCA_044353705.1 Sphingorhabdus sp.
GGTTGTGCATCATCTGGATCAGGCGCTGAAAGCCAATGTGATGTTCAAGCGCGACATTGATTACATTGTCAAAGAAGGCAAGGTCATCATCATCGACGAATTCACAGGTCGCATGATGGACGGACGTCGCTGGTCAAACGGTCTGCATCAGGCAGTCGAAGCCAAAGAAGGCGTCGACATTGAGCCAGAAAACCAGACGCTGGCAACGATCACCTTCCAAAACTATTTCCGCATGTATCCCAAATTGTCGGGCATGACCGGAACTGCGGCGACCGAAGCGGGTGAATTCCACGAAATCTACAAGCTGAATGTCGTTGAAATTCCCACCAACTTGCCGGTGCAGCGTATTGATGAAGACGACCAGTTCTACAAAAATACGCAGGACAAATTTGGCGCTATCGCCAAGACCATTCGTGAGGCAAATGAGCGGGGTCAGCCTGTGCTGGTTGGTACTGTTTCCATTGAGAAATCCGAATTGCTATCCGAGTTCCTGGAAAAGGAAAATGTGAAGCACAGCGTGCTCAACGCCCGTTTCCACGAAAGCGAAGCGCGTATCGTGGCGCAAGCCGGTCGTTTTGGCAGCGTTACAATCGCCACCAACATGGCTGGACGCGGCACAGATATTCAGCTGGGCGGTAACTTTGAATTCCGTTTGGAAGATGAATTGCGTGATGTGGCAGAAGGCCCCGAGCGCGATGTCGCAATTGAAGCATTGAAAGCCGAAATCGCTGCTGAAAAAGCCAAGGTTGTCGAAGCAGGCGGCCTGTTTGTTCTGGCGACCGAGCGGCATGAAAGCCGCCGTATCGATAACCAGCTGCGTGGCCGTTCAGGCCGTCAGGGTGACCCCGGTCTCTCGCGCTTCTATCTGTCGCTCGACGATGATCTTCTGCGTATATTCGGTTCGGAAACATTATTCTCGCGCATGATGAATTCTAGTCTGGAAGACGGAGAGGCCATCGGCGGCAAATGGTTGTCGAAAGCCATTGAAACCGCACAACGCAAGGTCGAAGCGCGGAACTATGATATCCGCAAGCAGCTTGTGGAATATGACGACGTCATGAACGACCAGCGCAAGGTGATTTACGACCAGCGCAGCGAAATTATGGACGCCGAAGCCGTCGACGATATCATTGAGGATATGCTCAACGACACGGTCAACAATCTGGTTGGCGATCACTGCCCCGAAGGTACCTATCCGGAACAATGGGATGTGGACGGACTGAAGCGGAAATGTGCGGAAGTTCTGGGGCTTGCTCCGGACATTGATAGCTGGTTGCAAGAAGACGGCCTTGAGCCCGAAATCATCGAAACCCGAATTGCCGACCTTGCCACCGCCAGGTTTAAGACAAAGGGCGCTGATCTCGATCAAACCTTATGGCATCAGGTGGAAAAGAGCATTTTGCTGCAAACGCTCGACCATCATTGGAAAGAGCATTTGTCGACTTTGGATGCCCTGCGTCAGGTTATTTACTTGCGCGCTTATGCGCAGAAGAATCCGGTCAACGAGTATAAGCAGGAAGCATTTGGCCTGTTTGAACGCATGTTGGGTGCCATTCGTGAAGGCGTAACCAAGACAATCGCCACTAACGACTTCCGCGCAGAGGAAGAGATCGTTACGCCTCAACTGCCTGAATTGCCGGATTTCTTGACCACGCATATCGACCCTTTCACCGGTGAAGATGACAGCAATGACATCGACGCTGGTTCGCTTGGGCTGGTGACGACGACGATCCCGCGGCAAGTGCCATCGGCGGGCACTGACCCATTTGCCGGCAACCCAGACTTGCGTCGCAACGATCCTTGCCCATGCGGCTCAGGACAAAAATATAAGCACTGCCACGGCGCTTATTAAAGTCATTGAACGGGGAGGGCGTGGATGATTTGGTTGGCTGGACTCTTCGCTCTCGTTGCTTTTGTCTACGCCTCGGTCGGTTTTGGCGGGGGTTCGACCTATACAGCGCTGCTGGCGCTGTGGGGCGTTGATTATCGGCTGATCCCGGTCATCGCGTTATTATGCAATATCATTGTGGTCACGGGCGGCAGCATTCGTTTTGTGCGTGCTGGGCTCGTGTCTTGGTCACAAGTCATGCCATTGTTGCTGGTATCCGCTCCCCTCGCGTTCCTGGGCGGGCTTGTGCCGCTCAAGCAATGGGTTTTCCTGACGATATTGGGCGGGGCATTGCTTGCCTCTGCCATTGCCCTGCTGCTTCAGCCTGAAAAGCTATCGGCGCGGGCGTTGCCCAAGCCATTGCTGTTGGCGATTTCCGGCGGCGTGGGACTGCTGGCTGGCTTGTCCGGGATTGGCGGCGGCATATTCATGGCACCGATATTGCACCTTATCCGCTGGGCTGAGGCACGGCGCATTGCTGCCTTTGCGTCGCTCTATATCTTGATCAATTCGGCCGCAGGGCTGGCAGGGCAGGTCATAAAGGCAGGGGCACAGTCGCTCGCCGCGCCTGCGATGGAATATGGCCTGTTACTCGCTGCCGTGTTGATCGGCGGGCAGATTGGAAGTATATTCGGAATGCGCTATTTGTCGCCACGGCTTCTGCGCATATTTACCGCGATATTGGTTGGCTACGCCGCGCTGCGGCTGCTTTGGCAGGCGCATGGGCTTTCGTAACATTATGCGCGAGCGAACCTAACGAACAATGTCGGCAGCTTTGGCGCAACCCCGCCTTGAACAGTGAATAGTATCAGGCAAGAAGCAGCATATTTTTATCGCGCATGATCCGCTTCGTAAGGCTGATGGCCATCGCTTCTTGGCCGCCTACATGTTCAATTAGCGTATTCAGTCTTTCGCCTGCTTCGCCCGCGCTGCTTGCCGCCAGGTCTTGTGCTCTGGCGAACATCCAGAGCATATGTGGCGCGCTGCCCCGCTTCATCGTCACGCCGCGCCAAGGATATTCCACTTTCCCGACATTTGGATGAATTTGTGGTTCTCCCGATCGCGAGACCACATCGCCGGCATTCTTGTGCGCCGCCCATGCATTGAAGCAGTCGGCATCGGCTTTCAATCCGGGCGTCCAGTCAGCAAAGACAATTTTGAGCACGGCGATGAGAGTGTCGGGAACCGAATCCTGGCCGCAATAGTCCTCACCATAGCCCGGATATTCGCCGTCGCTGATTGGCGCAGCGTTCATCCGTTCCGTCCAGCGAAACAGGTTGGGCGCCTTTGTTTTCATCAGCATGGCTGGAACAGGATCGCGGCCGAGATGCGCGAACAAGGGCGCCATCATACCAAAGTCCGCGCGACACGGCCTGCCACCGAGCAAATAGGGATGATGCTGAAAATGGTTATCCAGCGCGTCGATTAGCGCCAGATAGGAATCTTCCATCGCAGCCACGACCTCCGGAACGACACCAAGGTTGGGTAAGAAACCGGCAAAAAATTCCATGGTTCGTGCCGCAGCTTCGCGCCGTGCGGAGCGATCAGCCCCCGCGACCATTGCGCGCCCGAATTCGGCACGCAAGAATGTCTCCTGCTCAGCCCGGTAGGACCAGCGATAGTGCATCGCCAGCGGCAGCAGATATTCCGAACCAAACGCATCAAAAATCAACGACACCCACTGCTGCACAGGCGATTGGGGCTCGAGTAGTGGTTCAGCATGGCGCTGCTCCAGAAAGTCTATGATATCGCCACTGTCCTGGATAATCTCGCCATTGTCCGTTTCGAGCACGGGCACAACAAAATGGCCGACCGCAGGCAGTATCCTGCTCGCAAACTCGGGATCGGACGGATACCGCTCCCGAAAAGGCAGGCCCTTCTTGATCAGATAGGATCGCGCCTTGCCCGAATAGAGAGAATGGGCTGAGCCCCATAATGTGTAAGTCATGCTCAAGCCCTAACCGATGAAAATCTAGCGTTCAACACGCTAGATTAAACCGCTTGGTTGAACGTGTGTCCAAACTGGGTATGAGCCAACGGCTATCGAATAACATATATATTATTCATTGCCGTAACAGGCAAAAATGGCTCCCCGGGAGGGATTCGAACCCCCGACCAATTGATTAACAGTCAACTGCTCTACCACTGAGCTACCAGGGAACAGCCCGATATGCTCGGGCAGAGGCGCGCCTATAGCAGCGCTTTTTCGCATTTGGCAAGCGCCCATTGCCAGTTCAGACAATAAATTGTTCCATTGCAATGCGATCATCCAGCGCATGTTCGGGATCGAACAAAAGCGTGAGTGATCGATTGCGGTCTAACGCCACTTCTACTTGGGCAATGTCGCGGATCTCGCGTTGGTCGGCAACGGCGCTGACTGGGCGTTTGCTCGCCTCCAAAATGTTGATTTTGATGACATAGCGGTCGGGAAGAATGGCGCCCTTCCAACGGCGGGGGCGAAAGGGGCTGATGGGCGTCAACGCCAGCAACGATGAATCGAGCGGCAAGATGGGGCCGTTTGCGGACAGATTATAGGCGGTCGAACCCGCGGGTGTGGATACCAATATGCCGTCACTGATAAGTTCCGGGATCACCGCGCGCCCATTGACCGAAATCTCCAGCTTGGCCGCTTGCCGGGTTTCGCGCAGCAACGAGACTTCGTTGATCGCAGGCAACGTAAACTTCTGACCACTGATTGTTGTGATATTTGCTGTCAGGGGACGAACGGAGAATGACTTGGCGCGCTGCAGCCGCGCGTGCAGGTCACGCAGATCCCAGCTGTTCATCAAAAAGCCGATTGTGCCCAAATTCATGCCGTAGGCAGGAATGTCACGACGGCTTTCCAACAATTGATGCAGAACCTGCAGCATGTGGCCATCGCCGCCCAAGACGATTACGGCGTCGGCGTTATCCAGTGACACAAAGTCATGGACGGCGCGAAGCTGTGCTTCTGCATCGCGCGCCTGCGGCGTCGCGGACGATATCATCGCAAGTTGCGTATATTGGGTCATCCACCTGTTGCATTCATATGTCGCTTCAACCTCAAGTCGGGCTGTGCGAATTGGTTTTCGAATTCATGGCGTTGGGGCTTAAGCCGCAAAGCCGTCTGAAGCAAATGGTCGACGTCGGAAGGCACGCCTTCGCGCAATGCTTTGCGCAAATCGACGTGCAGTTCTGACCCAAGGCACATATAGATTTTGCCATCGGTGGTAAGGCGGATGCGATTGCAATGGTCGCAGAAATTCTGGCTCATTGGCGTGATAAGGCCCAAGCGCAGACCCAGTGGATCCACGCGCCAATAACGGGCAGGGCCGGCGCTTTTATGCGCCAGCGGATGCAGTTCATAATGTTGACGCAGGGGCGCAATGAAGGCGTCTAGAGAGATATATTGCGCTTCGCGCTCCGATACGCCGGTTCCCAGAGGCATGGTCTCAATGAGTGTGAGATCAAAGCCATGCCCCGCGCAAAACGCCATCATGGGCATGAGCGCGTCTTCATTTTCGCCTTTTAAGGCAACCATGTTGATTTTGATGGCAAGGCCATGAGCTTTCGCAGCCTGAATGCCCTTCAATACCGTGTCGAGGTCTCCCCCCCGGCTGATCGTCTTGAACTGATCCGCATCGAGCGTATCGAGGCTTACATTGATACGCTTCATGCCAGCGCTGGCAAGGATGGGCGCGAATTGTTCCAACCGGCTGCCGTTGGTCGTCATCGTCAACTCTTCAAGCGCGCCGCTTTTGACATTCTGCCCAAGGGCGTTGATAAGAACTGCAATGTCACGGCGAACCAGCGGCTCCCCGCCCGTTAGGCGAACTTTGCGAATGCCATGGTCTATAAACCGCGCGGTCAGCGTCGTGATTTCATCATAGCTGAGCAAATCGGGATGCGGCAAAAAGCTCTGCATTTCGGGCATGCAATATGTGCAACGGAAATTGCAACGGTCGGTCACCGATATCCGTAAATAGTCGATACTGCGTCCAAATCCGTCGATCATTTTTGCGATGTAAGCGGAAAAGCTTGCGCTACCAAGCTGAATTAATTTGCCGAAAGGGTTCGGAAAGTTTTTCGCGGCTATGGTCGTGAAGGGGAACCATGCCGGCGGGCAAGGTTCGCTAGGCCGCGCGACAGCTGCAAACAGCCGTTGAGCCGCGCTGCGGGGTCGCCCCATATGCGATTGATCACCAACTTGCTGTCCGGACGCAGCTTTGCGGTCTCGCCCAATTTGTCGACATAGGCCAGCAACCCTGAGACGTTGGGCGGTGTGTCCTGATGGAAACTCACCAACGTACCGCGGGCACCGACCTCAATTTTTGCGACCTGCGCAACGAGCGCATTTTGCTTGATCTGGATCAGCTTGAGCAGGTTCTGCGTTGGCTCCGGTATCTGGCCGAAGCGATCCGTCATTTCGGCGGCAAAACCTTCAATGTCCTGACCTTCTTCGAGATCGTTCAAACGGCGATAGAGCGCCATACGGACCGACAAATCGGGCACATAGTCTTCGGGAATAAGGATCGGCGCATCGATGGTGATTTGCGGCGAGAAGCTGCCACGCGGCTTTGCAAGGCCATGCGCACCAGCGCGCGCTTCCAAGATCGCCTCTTCGAGCATCGATTGGTACAATTCAAAGCCGACCTCTTTGATATGGCCGGACTGTTCATCGCCCACCAAGTTGCCGGCACCCCGAATGTCGAGATCGTGGCTCGCAAGTTGGAACCCGGCGCCGAGGCTATCGAGATCACCAAGTACCTTGAGGCGCTTTTCCGCCGTTTCGGTCAGTACGCGATTTGGTTCATGCGTCAGATAGGCATAAGCGCGGGTTTTCGATCGCCCGACGCGACCGCGCAGCTGATACAATTGGGCAAGGCCAAAGCGGTCGGCGCGGTGGATGATCAAGGTATTCGCGCTCGGTATGTCCAGCCCGCTTTCGACAATCGTCGTCGACAAAAGGACATCGTAGCGCTTTTCATAGAACGCGCTCATGCGTTCTTCGACCTGCGTCGGTGACATTTGCCCGTGTGCGGTGACATATTTCACTTCAGGTACTTCAGTCCGCAGATATTCTTCTATCTCGGTAAGGTCGGTTATGCGCGGCACGACAAAGAAGCTTTGCCCGCCGCGATAATGTTCGCGCAGCAATGCTTCCCGCAGCACCACGGGGTCCCATGGCATAACGTAAGTACGCACCGCCAGACGGTCGACAGGGGGCGTCTGGATGACGGACAGTTCGCGCAGGCCAGACATGGCCATTTGCAGCGTGCGCGGGATCGGTGTGGCCGTCAGCGTTAGCATATGCACGTCGGTCTTCAGCGCTTTCAATTGCTCCTTATGATTGACGCCGAACCTTTGTTCTTCGTCAACAATGACCAAGCCAAGCCGTTTGAATTCAAGTGACTTTGCAAGAACGGCATGCGTCCCAATCACAATGTCCAAAGTGCCATCCGCCAAGGCTTCACGGGTTTGCGTGGCTTCGGCGGTGGGAACGAGCCTTGAGAGCCGGCCTAGTTTTAAGGGCAGGTCACGGAAACGTTCGGCAAAGTTCGAGTAATGCTGCCGTGCCAACAATGTCGTCGGCGCAATGACCGCGACCTGAAGGCCTGCCATCGCCGCTGCAAAAGCCGCGCGCATGGCGACTTCGGTTTTTCCAAACCCGACATCGCCGCACACGAGCCGATCCATAGGTTTGCCTGCGGACAAATCCTGAAGCACTTCTTCGATGACGCGCAGCTGATCTTCGGTTTCCTCATAAGGGAAACGGTCGACAAAGCCGGCATAAGCGGGACCATCGACTTCAATGATGGAACCCGGACGAAGCGCGCGTTCAGCGGCAGTCTTGAGCAATTCGCCGGCGATTGCGCGGATGCGTTCTTTCAGCTTCGACTTGCGCCGCTGCCATGCCTCACCGCCCAGCTTGTCGAGCGACACATGCTCGCTGTCGGAACCATAACGTGACAGAACGTCGATATTCTCCACGGGGACATACAGCTTGTCTCCGCCGGAATAGGTAAGGGCAACGCAGTCGTGGGGGCTGTTGCCCACGGGTATCGAAATCAGGCCTTCATATCGGCCAATACCATGGTCCTGATGCACCACCAGATCACCAGGTGTCAGCGCGGCAAGTTCGGCCATGAAGGCATCGGCGGATTTACGGCGCTTTTGCCTGCGCACGAGCCGGTCGCCCAGCATGTCCTGTTCGCTTAAGACCGCTATGTCCGGCGTGGAAAAGCCATGGTCCAATGGCAACACAACCATTGCCGTCCGCCCTGCGGCCACGCCCAATGCCTGCTGCCAACCGTCCGCATCTACAATCGACGGCGCGCCATGATCGGTCAGCAACCCCTTCAGCCGCTCGCGTGCGCCAATGGAATAGCTCGCGATGATAGTTTTCGTCTTTTTGCTGTGCAGTGATTTCAGATGCGCGGCGACGGCTTCGTACACATTCGCTTTTTGCGTGCGTTCCGGTGCGAAATCGCGCGCTGCGGCGATGCCGAAATCAATCACGCTGGCGGAGTCGGGCTGCGCGAATGGTGTAATCAGGTGCGCGGCATTGTCGTCGAAAAGTTGGTCGAGCTCGCCGCCGCTTAAATAAAGCATCTCGGGTGGCAAGGGGCGATAGCTGCCCGGTTCAGCGGCCTGCGCCTTCACGCGGTTTTCGTGATAGTCGGTGATGGATTCTAGCCGCGATTGGCCCGCGGCAATCGTGCCACTGTCGCGAATGACAAGCGCGTCGGTCCCGACATGGTCAAAGATCGTCGCCATGCGCTCTTCGAACAATGGCAACCAATGGTCCATGCCCGAAAGCCTGCGGCCTTCCGAGACAGCCTGATAAAGCGGGTCGCCCGTTGCGGTCACGCCAAAGCGTTCGCGGTAGCCAACACGGAAACGCTTAATCGCGTCTTCGTCCATAAGGGCTTCAACCGCGGGCAAGATATCGAAGTGTTCGACCTGGTCGATGCTGCGCTGATCCGACGGATTGAAACGGCGGATGCTTTCGATTTCGTCGCCGAAGAAATCGAGGCGAAGCCCGACTTCGCTTCCGGCGGGAAACAGGTCGACAATGCTCCCGCGGATCGCGAATTCGCCCGCGTCTGCCACGGTATCAACACGGAAATAGCCATTGGACTGCAGCAATGATGCAAGCCGTTCGCGGCTGATTTCGCGGCCAGCCGCTAAGCGTTCACCCGTCTGGCGAATGCGAAAGGGCGTGACATATTTTTGGATGACTGCACCGATGGTGGTGACCACCAACTGCTTCTTTTTTGCAGGCTGCTGAAGCGCCTGCAACGTCGACATGCGCTGCGACGTAACCGCAACCGAGGGCGATGCGCGATCATAGGGCAGGCAATCCCATCCGGGCAGAATCAATATTTCAAGTTCAGGCGCGAAAAACGGCACAGCGTCTGCAATTGCGCGCATCGCCGCCTCATCAGGCGCGATGTAGAGCGTGCGTGCTTTGGCCGCGCGTGTCAGATCGGCAAGCAGAAGCGGCGCAAAACCCTGCGGCACCGACGCGAGCGTCAGCGCGTTGCGACTGGTTGTGATCCGCTGCAAATCAATCATGGGTTTTGGGTGCTAAGCCCTTCAGGCAGCGTGATGAAATTCAGCTGCATCAGTTGATCCATCAATGGCCCCGCAAATGCAGGGTCAGGCGGCGCAGTTCCGAGTGCCCACGCCATGATGTCGACATCTTCTTCATCAATCAAACGTTCGAACCATTCATATTCGACTTCGCCCCAGTTGGCGGAGCATTGGTCGAAAAAGCCGCCGACCATGGCGTCCGCTTCGCGCGTGCCACGGTGATGTGCACGATAATGCAATTTACGACGATATGGGTCAGCGTCCATGTAACGCATCCTTTATGCTGGTGGCGTGAAATGATTT
>JBILBJ010000236.1:0-2847 GCA_044353705.1 Sphingorhabdus sp.
GCACAGCAGAAAGAACACTTTCCCGATGTTGCCGGGATATTGGATCATATACTCCTGACCACGCTTCACGGCACCCAAGCCAAGCGCATAGGTGATCATGAAGACCTCCAGCTTCGTTTTGATCGTGAACAGGCGTAGGATGCGTTTCATAGTTAACTGAATATGAGGCAATGCCCGTGCCAAATCAGTATTTGCAGAGGTGACGATGGTTAACGGACGCGCCGATTGTAAGAAAAACCGACAGTCAGGCTAACGCGGTCAGATCGCACATGGTTAACAGTGCCATACGCGCCGCGCGTACCTGATCCATTAATGACGCATCGCCCAATTGGTCCGGCACAATCGACTCCGGCCAATATGTAGCAACCACGCTGGCAATCTGGTCGAGCTTTGCCTCATTGGCGATGAAGCGCGGATCGACTGTGGCGGGATCTGCAACCACGCGGAGGCGCAAACAGGCAGGGCCGCCGCCATTGGCCATCGATTGGCGGACATCGACGGGGACGAGCTTGCGAATAGGGCCATTGCCCGCGACCATCTCGCTAAGCCAGCCCCAAACGCGTGCATTGTCCTGAGCTTCGCTTGGCAAGATAAGCGCCATGCCGCCGTCGGGGAGGGTCACCAACTGGGCGTTGAACAAATAGCTTTGGATCGCATCGGCAAGGCTGACACGCTCGGCTGGTACAATGATGATCTCTGCCTCGGGCAACAGCCGCTTGATGTCGGCGTAGGTCTGTTCGGGATGTTCAAACGCCTGCTCATGCGTGAAGAGCACATGTTCGTTGGCCACGGCAACGACGTCATTGTGGAACGCGCCAGCGGCAATCGCGACCTCGGATTGCTGAACGAACAGCGTTTTTCCGGTGTCTAGCCGGTGCGCCCGCGCAATGGCTTTCGATGCCTCAATATGCTGACGGGCAGGGAATGGGCCGCCCGTTTTGCCATATACAAATATCTCAATGCCAGCGTCCCCATGCGTTCGGCACAGGCGCATGAAGTTTGCGGCACCTTCATCGCCAAACGGCGCTGGCACGGGTCCGTGCACGGCAAAATGTGCTTCATCGGCAAAGGCCAGTTTTAGCTGCGCAAGCGTGCCGGGCCATTCATGGCTGCGGTGCGCCATCGTCAGCAGGTTCGCCGCCGATAGGTGGCATTTGCCATCCGCTGTATCCGGCGCGGGCGACACCGTGGCTGCATTGGCCGCCCACATGGCCGACGCCGAAAAAGCCGCGGCGCGGATATGCGGGTCTGCCGATGGCATGTCGGTGGAGAGTCCGGAAAGCCAATTTTGGTTCGGCCGGTCGAGGGGCATGAAGAAGCCCTGCGCTAATCCAAGGCGCAGGTTCGCGCGCATCTTTTCGATGCCTTGAAGGGCAGCCGCCCTTGGATAAGACGGTGCACCGGCATTGCTCGAAGATGCCAGGTTGCCAACGCTTAAGCCTGCGTAATTATGGCTTGGGCCAATAATTCCATCAAAGTTTATTTCAACCAAAGCCATGATCAGGCCCGCTCGACATAGGTTACCGCATCACCTGCTGAAATGCCCAACGCGCGTGCACAATTGCTGTCGATAATGACATCGTCGTCTGTATCATCGATCCAACCATAGGCGGCTTTGAACGCATGCAGGCGGCCCAGCGTTATCAGCTTTTTATCACCTGATTTATGTTCGCCAACGTCATCGCTGACGGCAGTTATTATGACGTCTTTCGCGTCACGGATGCTGCGGATTTGATCGGTGCGCGCGGTCATCGTCGGGCCACCATCAAAGATATCGATGTAGTTTTCCCACGCAAATCCCTCGTTCTCAAGCATACGCATTGCCGCGCGGCCTGAAGGATGCGGTACGCCGATGACGGTCTTTGCACTGTCGGGAAGCATGGCAATGTAGACAGGGTGCTTCGGCATGAGGTCAGCGATAAACTGGTTGCCGAATTTCGCGTTGAATTCATCTGCTTCCTGAAAGCTCATGCCGAAAAAGCGGCCGGCGACACCGTCCCAAAACGGCGATCCTCCAGCTTCGTCGATGACGCCACGCAATTCTGCGATTGTTCGGTCGGCAAATCTGGCACGGTGGTTGCGAATGAACAAATATCGGCTGCGCGCGATCAACATACCAAGCCCGCCAGCACGTTCGCCGGGATGCAGGAATAATCCGCCAACTTCCGTCGCGCCCTCGAGGTCAGTTGACAGATTAAGGATGTCCGCACGAAATGTCCGTTCCAATTCAACGCTATGCTGGGTCAGCGCACCGATGCGATAGCTGTAGAACGGCCATCTTTGGCCAACTTTGCCAAATATCTGGCATGTGCCGCGTACTTCGCCTGTCGCGGTATTTTGCAGAACGAAAACATATGAATCGTCGGCGACTTCCTCACCCACGCGATCAAAACCAGCGGCCGACCGCTCCAGCTTTTGCATCAAAGCCTTCCGGTCGGGTGGCAGGTTGGTGAACCCGCCGCCTGTCCTTTTGGCCATTTCATAAATCGGCTGAAGATCGTCCATATTTGCCGGACGGATGATGAAGGTCATAAAGCCCCTTTTTCTGATAAACGCATAATCGTGAGCGCCGATAATTGTGCGCGTTCGACCAAACTTTCGACGATGAGGAATTCATCCGAACTGTGAATGCTGCCCCCGCGTACGCCCATCGTATCGACAACAGGCACACCGCAGGCGGCGATATTATTTCCATCGCATACGCCGCCGCTGGAACGCCATGCGACTGCTATGCCCAGATCAGCCCCGCATTGCTTAACCAAGCCAAACAGCTTCGCGGCCTCATCATCGATGGGCTTTGGCGGGCGACCGAAACTGCCATGCAGATGCGCACGCACCTCATGTTCA
>JBILBJ010000059.1:0-9695 GCA_044353705.1 Sphingorhabdus sp.
AGTTGGCCGGAATTGCCCGACTTTTCGGAGATGGACGATATGCGCGACGTCCGCGTGACGACCGCGCCAACCCGCAAGGGTGCAAGAAATTCTACTTTGCTGGATGCCCACATCCGGCGTGGCAAGGCTATGGGAGGAAGAAAACTCCCCGCGCTATCATCGCGCAACGGATGCCCATCGGGCCCAAGCTTTGCCGTTGGTGCGTCGGGCACACACAGGCACCAGTGCAACCCCTGCGGCACATTGCCATCGCTCGGTGCATCCCGGTCAAGGGTGGAAAGCCATCGTGCCGCCAGCCCACTGTCGACCCTGTCTGTCCGCACCTCCTCACGCCCAATCCATGCGTCCCAAACACCCATTAGTTGCGACCTCCCATCAAACCCTTGGCGATCACCTGCGCCTGAATTTCTGCGGCACCTTCAAAGATATTCAGGATCCGCGCATCACACAAAACGCGGCTGATTTCATATTCCAACGCATAGCCATTGCCGCCATGAATTTGCAGAGCAGCATCGGCATTGCTCCATGCCGCACGGGCCGCCAGCAGCTTCGCCATGCCCGCCTCAATATCGCACCGTTTGCCAGAATCCTTGGCGCGGGCAGCAGCATAGGTCAGTTCACGGGTCATCACGAAATCAGCCACGCTCATGGCAATTTTGTCGGCTACGCGCGGGAACCCTATGATGGCCTTGCCAAACTGCTTGCGGTTGACGGCATAATCCAGACCCAGCTCTAACGCGCGTTTGGCAACACCCACGGCGCGCGCTGCGGTCTGGATACGTGCGCCTTCAAATGTGCGCATCAACTGCTTGAACCCCTGCCCCTCTTCGCCGCCCAACAAAGCATCGACAGGGGCAAGCATGCCATCGAATTGCAACGCATATTCGCGCATACCGCGATAGCCCAGCACTTCAATCTCGCTGCCGGACATGCCCATCGCCGGAAACGGTTCGCTATCCGTTCCGCGCGGCTTGGGGACGAGCAGCATCGACAGCCCAGCATAGCCTTTCGCATCGGGCACAGTGCGGACAAGCATCGTCATCAGATCGGAACGGCTGCCATGCGTAATCCATGTCTTGGCCCCACTGATCGTCCATCCATCAGCGGTCCGTTGCGCGCGCGTTTGCAGCGCGCCGAGGTCAGACCCTGTGTCGGGTTCTGTAAACACGGCGGTCGGTAAAACGTCTCCGCTCGCGATTTTCGGCAGCCAATGCGCCTTTTGCGCTTCTGTGCCGCCCATGGAAATCAATTCACCGGCGATTTCAGACCGTGTGCTCAGCGAACCCGCGCCAATCCAGCCACGCGACAGCTCTTCGGTTATCACGCACATGACCAGCTTGGATAAACCAAGCCCGCCATATTCGGCAGGAATACACGCGCCGAAAGTACCAAGCGCCGCCATTGCCGAAATCGTGTCATCGGGGATCAAATCATTGGCCAGATGCCAGCGATGCGCGTGCGGCAAAATCTCGCTGTTGGTAAAGCGGCAATATTGATCGCGAATGGCATCAAGCTCTGCGTCATGAAGGCTTTCGCTCGGCATCGCACCTGACGCCATCGCGTGCGCAACATCGACGCGTAGCGCAGCATGATCTGTACCCAATAGATCTTCGCAACGTGCGGCCAACAGTGCCGCCTGTTGCGACATACCTAGATCAACGGGACGGAATATTTCATTCTGTCCCATCGGCAATCCGCCGGTCAATTGCCCAAGCGTTTCGGCATAAATCAGGGTCGCAACCTGTCGATCAAGTTCGGTTCCGCCATCATGTAGGCGAAGCCAATCGGCCACGGCTTCCAGCGCAGCCACGCTTGTCGCAATCCACGAAAAGCCGTGGGCCGCACGTTGGTCAGCGTCCATCGACCGCTCTTTTACCCGGTCGGAAAGCGCCGCCTTCGCCGCATCGCGGTAGCCCTCAGCAGCTTCGAGAGCGGCCGCAAAACTCATGCGCGCTCAAACACCGCCGCTATGCCCTGACCACCGCCAATGCACATTGTTTCCAGTCCATAGCGCACGTCACGCCGCTGCATTTCGCGCGTCAGGTTCGCCAATATACGGCCGCCGGTTGCGCCGATTGGGTGGCCAAGCGAAATACCGGAACCGTTGACGTTGAGCATATCATGGCGACTGTCATCATCCGACCAGCCCCATCCTTTGAGGCAGGCGAGAACCTGCGGCGCAAAGGCCTCGTTCAATTCAACCAGACCGATGTCGTCCCAAGAAAGGCCATTGCGCGCAAAGAGCCGCTGTGTCGCCGGTACGGGACCAAAGCCCATGCGTGATGGCTCGCAACCGGCTGCGGCCCAACTGTGGAAATAGGCGATGGGTTCCAGGCCAAGCTCTTCAAGCTTGTCTTCTGCGACAACAAGGCATGCGGCAGCCGCGTCATTTTGTTGGCTAGCATTGCCCGCAGTGACCACGCCGCCTTCCAGCGGGCGTAACGCAGCCATTGTCTCAAGCGTCGCGTCGGCGCGATAGCCTTCATCATGATCAAAGACGATTGGATCGCCTTTTCGTTGCGCGATGCTGACGGGCACCAGTTCATCGTCAAACAGACCATTTGCCCATGCCGCCGCTGCGCGCTGGTGCGATCGGGCCGCATATGCGTCACACGCTTCGCGGCTGATATCATGGTCTTTGGCCAGATTTTCGGCGGTTTCAATCATCCCCGAAATCACGCCAAAGCGTTCAACCGGTTGGCTCATCACCCGTCCACGGGTCAACCGGTCATGCAAGGTCAGATTGCCTGCCCGAACACCTTTGCGGATGTCGGTGGTGTAATGTTCGACGTTGGACATGCTTTCACATCCACCCGCGACCACCATATCGCTCACACCGGTTTTAACCATCATCGCGGCATTTACGATCGCCTGAAGCCCGGAACCGCAACGACGGTCGATCTGGTAGCCGGGCACTTCAATCGGCAAGCCAGCGGCCAGCCATGACCAATGCCCGATGCACGGGGCCTCACCGCTGCCATATCCTTGCGCGAACACAACATCGTCGACGCGGGACGGATCAATCTTCGTCCGCTCGACAAGCGCTTTCAATATTATGCCACCCAACTCACCTGCATTTAAGGAAGAGAGCGCGCCGCCAAATTTGCCGACAGGCGTGCGGATGGGGGCGACGATGGCTGCACGGCGAAGCGTATTCATTTGGCAATTCCTAATATTCCAGAGTCGATGAGACGGGCGATTGCGCCCGAGGACAGGTGAAGCATGCTGCTTAGAATTTCCTCGCTATGCTCCCCATTGCGCGGCGCTGCTTTTGCGTCGCCACGCTGCAATTGGGGAATAGTGCCAAACGCACCCGCAGCGGGATAATTGAAGCCCGACGGGTTTGCTTCAAAGTCGCTAAACATCGGGTTATTGCCAACCAAGCGTGGATCATGCGCCGCATCCAACATGGTGCGATAGGCCGAATGCACAATTCCGGCCTCATCAAGCGTTGCAGCCATCACCGCATGATCGAGCGAACCAATTGCCCGTTCAAACAAAGGATAGAGCGCATCGCGGTGCTGAAAGCGAAGACCATCGTCTTTGGCAAAGCTCACGCCGCGCTCCGCCTCTATCGCCTCCACATGCGTCTTCAAACCAAGCGCACCAATAAGGTTTGCCCATTGGCGGTGGGTTACAACGACCACCATCGTGCGCACATTGTCTTTGGTCACAAAATCGCGCCCGAACAAGCCATAGACCGCGTTGCCGAGCCGAGGGCGATTGGCATTATTATGCAACACTTCTGCGACACCGCCAAGATTGGCAACGGTGCCAATGGCGACGTCTGACAGGGGAATGCGAACCTCACTGCCCTCACCCGTCTGTTCCCGCCTACGAATGGCTGCCAGCATAGCGAACGCGGCATAGGCGCCGCTGATGACATCCCAAGCGGGCAACACATGATTGACGGGTTCTGGGCCAGCCCCAGTCATCATGGGATAGCCGACCGCATTATTCACCGTGTAATCCAGCGCAGGCGCCCCGTCGGCCCAGCCCATGACCCGCACGGTTACAAGATCGGCACGTCCTTCAGACAATTTTGCGTGCGACAGAAAACCTTCTGCGGGAAAATTGGTGATAAACTGACCGGTGGCCCGCACCAGTTCTTGCAACAACTCGCGCCCCTGCGGACTGGAGAGATCAAGCGCGACTGATTTTTTGGCGCGGTTTAGATTTTCCCAATAGAGCGAGTCATTCGCCTCCGTCACTGGCCAGCGATGATAATCCGGGCCGCCACCAACCTGATCGACACGGATAACCTCTGCCCCGAATTGCGCGCAATACAGACCTGCTGTTGGCGACGCCACAAAGGACGACGCCTCGATAATCTTGAGACCATCGAGCAAATTATACATGCATCAGGCCTGCGCCGCCCATTCACGCAGCATATGCTTGGCAATCTGAAGCTGCAGGATTTGCGTTGTGCCTTCGTAAATCCGGTAAATGCGTGCGTCACGATAGAAGCGCTCGGCATCATATTCTGCCAAATATCCCGCACCGCCGTAAATCTGCACCACGCGATCGACAACGCGGCCGCACATTTCGGACGCGAATACCTTGGCCGCCGCTGCTTTGCGCAGCACATTCTCACCGGCATCGGCGCGGCGGGCAGCGTCATCCAACATACATTCTGCGGCGTAAATTTCGATTTCACTATCGGCGAGCATTTGCTGGATAAGCTGGAAATTGGCAATCGGTTCGCCAAATGCCTTGCGCTCATTGGCGTAACGCAGCGCGCTGTCGAGTGCACGCCGCGCATAGCCCGTCGCCGCTGCACCGACCGACATGCGTCCGTTGTCGAGGCTCTTCATGGCAAAGGCAAAGCCCTTACCCTCTTCACCACCCAATATGGCGTCCGCAGGCAACTTCACATCTTCCATGATGATATCTGCGATATGACTACCGGCCTGCCCCATTTTCTTGTCGGACTTACCCACGGTGATGCCAGCGGTGTCCATGGGGACGATAAAGGCCGAGACATGCGCGTTTTTGGGCAAGGCTTCCTTGTTTGTCCGCGCCATGATCAACGCGACATTCGCGAATGGCGCGTTGGTGATGTACCGCTTAGTACCGTTCAATACCCAGCCATTGCCTGACTTCACCGCTGTGGTCTGCATCGCAGCGGAGTCGGACCCGGACCCTGGTTCGGTCAGACCAAAGGACGCAATTTCGCCAGCTGCCAAACGCGGCAGCCATTCCGCCTTTTGCGCATCCGTCCCGCCATTTTTGAACGCGGAGCAAACCATCCCGACATTAATGGACGTCACAGAGCGAAAGCATGGTGCCGCGTAGCTGAATTCACGCATCGTGCGGATATATTGCTGAATATTCATGCCAGCGCCGCCATATTCTTCGGGAACCGTCAACCCAAACAACCCTAGATCACGCATTTCGGCCATGATCGCTTCAGGGATCATTTCCGTTTCGAGCACTTCCTTTTCCGCCGGAATCAGCCTTTCACGAATATAACGTCGCAGCTGTCCCGTGAATTGTTCGAAAATGTCGTTATCCATTATGTTCCTCTCCGCTCCCATGGAAAATCTGCGCTTCGCCATGGATTACTGTTCATTTTTAAAATTCAAAACACCCGTTCGACAAAACCGTGACATTGCGTTCAACGCGGCTGCCTCCGTTCGGGCGGAATGGCCTGCGCGCCGGGGCGTCTAGGGTCTGCGGCACCTAAAAATAGACCATTCTCGATCATGATGGATTGCGCACTGCCCATCGTTTCGTCGGAGGTGATGGTGTGCCCTAAGCTCTGCAAAACACGCACCGTATCGGCATTGAAATTTGGTTCAACGCGCAATTTATCGCTGGTGTCCTGATAAATGCGGGGCTGATGGGTGGCTTCTTCGACATTGAGATTGAAATCGACGACGTTGACGATCACTTGCATGACCGTATTGATGATCGTGCTGCCGCCCGGCGTGCCGGTTATGAGCCAAGGCTTGCCATTTTTCATGACAATTGTCGGCATCATCGTCGACAGCATCCGTTTCCCCGGAGCCATGGCATTCAGGGGTGGTGGCAAGCCTTCACGCAAGGCTTTTGCCGCCTGTGCGTGCGAGAAGTTATTCATTTGATTGTTCAGCAGCACGCCCGTTCCGGCGATCATCACGCCCGAACCGAAATCGGCGCCCAAAGTGTAGGTCGTTGACACCACATTGCCCTGCGCATCCGCCACGGAGAAATGGGTGGTCGACGGGCTTTCATATTTTAATGGATCCCCCACGCCCATTTGCGCGACCGGCTTGGCTTTTTCGGGGTCGATGAGCTTGGCGCGTGACAGGGCGTAGCTTTTTGAAATGAAACCCTTGATCGGCGTGGTAACGAAATCAGTATCGCCCAACACAGCATAGCGATCCGCATATCCCAGCTTCATCGCCTCAGCCATGATGTGCAGCGACTTGGCCGCACCGACGCCGTTTTGTTTCAGGTCAAAATTCTCAACGATGTTGAGCATATTGAGCAACGTCGCACCGCCGGCACTGGCTGGTGGTGCCGTTACAATATCAAGGCCACGATATGTCCCGCGCAATGGCTTACGCTCAATCGCGCGATAGGCTGCCAAATCTTCTGTGGTAATCAATCCGCCATTGGCTTTCATGTCGGCGGCAAATCGATCCGCAACCGGACCCTTATAAAAACCGTCCGCCCCGCGCTTTGCAATCTGCGTCAGCGTCCATGCAAGGTCTGGCTGCTTCAGCCTTTCCCCTGCCCGATACAACGCGCCGTCAGGCTTGTAATAAGCCGCTTTGGCGGCAACGCTGGTCGACAGGCGCTCTTTTCCCCAACCAAACACAAAGGCTTCGTCCGGGGTCAGGATCACGCCGTCGCGGGCCAAAGCGATTGCGGGCGCAACAACGTCTGCCCAGCGCATTTTGCCATATTTTTTATGCGCCATATAGAGGCCTGCAACCGTTCCGGGGACCGACGGGGCCAAATAACCACGACTGGCGATTTGCGATTCTTGGCCCTGGTTATCCAAGAACATCGCAAGGGTTGCGGCCTTTGGTGCTACCGAACGGAAATCGAAAAAGACTTGCTCCCCGCTCTTGGCATCATGCACCAGCATGAAGCCATCGCCACCGATATTGCCCGCGCGCGGGAGCGTGACCGCCAGAGCAAAGCCAATGGCGACCGCGGCGTCCACCGCATTGCCGCCACCGCGCAATATGTCCGCGCCGACTTCTGACGCGATTGCATTTTGTGACACCACCATGCCCTGTTCGCCAACGACGGGGGAATGGATGCTGGGATATTCGAGCAGCTGTTTCTTCTGCGCAACGACTGGGGATGCCGTCAACGCGACCATGGACAGCAATAGGACGCCCGCACGTGACCATTTTCCGATAAACTTCATCATCAAACTCCTCCCAGCAATCGCGCAGCCCGTTCGGCCGATCCCATCGCATATGTCCAAATCAACATGCCATGTCCTACGTTGATTGTAACCCTTGGCGCAATGGTCCTGATAATGGGAAGCACGTTGGCCGTCATGGGGTGAATACCGGCCCAGCCCTGATATGATGCCGCATAATCAGCGGCGCGGGCAGAACGCCCGCTGCGGTCGATAGCAACGTCGCAAGCTGGCGTTGATCGACCCAAGTGTTTCTGACGCCCAATTCGGCAACCCCGGCAACATGGAAAGCACCATCAAGCGGGCAGAAAACAATTTTTTTGGAGACATCGGTGATGCTCATTTTCGGCGACGCTTGGCCGGAAGCGGTGCAATTTCTGCGTCGCTTCCGACCAAGCAGTCAGACCGCTTAATCAAAACTCTTTCGACAGCTCAAAATAGACGAACCGGCCGACAGCATCATGCAACGATCCCAAGAAGCCATAGTTCGTCGATGCAAGCGGAGGCTGCTTATCGAACAAGTTACGCGCGCCTAAGCGGAACCGTGTGCCCGAAAATGCACCCTGATCCTCACCGGCGCGATATTGCACATAGGTATTGACCGTGGTCACGCTGTCTAACTTGAAAAACTGATCGGCTACCTTAATCGTTCCCGTGTCGAAAACAGCGCCGACATAATTGACCAAGACGCCTGCACTGACGGGGCCTGATTTCCAAGTCAGGTTTCCGCTCATGCGCCATTCTGGATTGCCGTTGACCTGAATCTGGCTTCCGGCTTGCGTAATCGTCACGCCTGTTCCCAATGTACCGGCCGCGTTTGCCGCGATCAATTGTGCCTGCAGTTCAGATGCGGATTGTTCATATGTCAGCAGCTTGGACGCGTTGAGGTCGATGTTGAAACTGCCCAATAATGTATTGCGCACATCATAGCTGACGCCGAAATCCAGGCCTTCCAACTCGCGCAGTCCAAGGTTGAAATAATCATCCTTAACATAATCGATGGTGCCGATCACTTGCGTACCAACCGGCGCCAGACGCACGACATTCGGGTTGCTGCGCCCGCCCAGCCGTTCGAGAAGATCGAACAAAATCTGGTTTTGCGCGCCTTGCAGGCCGATGACGCCCTTCGAACGCAATGACCAATAATCCGCCGTGAAAGTGAGGTTACGGAAAGGCTGGATAATGATACCCGCCGACAAGGTTTCCCCATTTTCTGGTGTCAGGTTCTGATTGCCTGAACGCACTTCAAGCGTGCTAATACCGCTACAGGTTGTCAACGGGTTCAGGCGGCAAGCAGCAAAGTCAGTACGCGTATTTGCGACCTGTGTTCCAGCGCTATAAAATTGCGCAAGATTCGGTGCGCGGAAATTCTGCGACCATGCCGAACGGAGCTTGATGCCATCCATCACGGTCCATGCACCGGCAACCTTGGTCTTGAACACATTTCCAAAGTCGGAATAATGTTCATCGCGGGCCGCAACTTGCAGATCAATGGATTGGATCAGCGGTATTTCCATGTCTTCCGAAATCAACGGCACGGCGAGTTCGGCATATGCCGACACTACGGTACGACGCGCCTTTACATCCGGCGCAGGGCTGGCGCCCATGATGTCGGTGCCATAGCGAATACCCGAAACGCTGTCCGTATACGTCGTGGTGCCATCCAGACGGTTATCCCGGTTATCCGAATAGGTTTCGCGCCGGGCTTCAATACCACTGGCGAAGCCTACGCCACCGGCAGGCAGGCTAAAGATATCGCTGTTGGAAATGCGGAAATCCCATGTGCCAAGCGATGTCGTGCTGATGCGGTGCACATCGACCAAGAAGGACTGAATGGTGGCCGCACTGTTCGGGGTGCCATCACCGATCGAAAAATCGCGTTGATTGCCACCATTGAACGGGTTGTACGCATCGGGGGTAGACCGAGCGAGCGCGGCCTGAAACAGCGTGTTGCTGACGGCATTTTTTGTATGATCGTCGGTGCGCGCCCAAGAATAAGAGGCCGCCGAATCCCATTTGAAATTGCCCCACTCTCCGCGCACGCCGATCAGCGAGCGGATGCTGTCATCGGTTACGACGAAGGTACGCGGGCCGGTATCGACTGGGCGATAGTTTGTGATACGCAGTGCAAGCCCAGTCGTTGGCACGCCGACCAATCCGGCCAAACGATTTGGATTGTCTACGCCGTTGAACGTGGTTGGACCAAAGGGATTGTAATAATTGGTGGTCGGGACCGTAATAACTGCACTGGAAATCGGCGCGGATTGTTCACGCTGTCCTTCAAGCTTGGCATTATAATAGCCGAGTTCACCAAAAAGTTCGACCGATCCGA
>JBILBJ010000237.1:0-2816 GCA_044353705.1 Sphingorhabdus sp.
CTTTGGTTCTGCCGCGATTAGCGACCGTTTCTTTGACGAACTGACCGATGCGGGCGGAAGATATCATTGCTTCAGCACCCGCAAGGGGTTGGGCTATATCATCCGCAATCATCAAAAAATCCTCATCGCCGATGGCACGCACGCTCTGGTGGGCGGATTCAACATCACCGATCAATATTTCGGGCGAGCAGGTGATGATGACTGGGAAGATTTGGGCATCATTATAACCGGTCCGGAAGTGCCGCGGCTGGCGCGCTATTTCGACGAAATGGCAGGTGCATCGGCAGGCGGAAAGGTGCGCTATCGTAAAATCCGTTCGATTATCCAGCAATGGCGTCCGGGCATAGGCGAAATCCAATGGCTGTTGGGCGGACCGACAAACCGGATCTCGCCATGGGCGCTTACGTTCAAACGGTCTTTGGAGGTTGGAAAAAGGTTCGACATTGCGTCGGCCTATTTTTCGCCATCGCAAACGATATTGCGCCGATTGGCGAAGGTATCGAAACGCAACAAAGGATCGCGTCTCGTCATGGCCGGCAAAACCGACAATGGGGCCACCATAGCCGCGGCGCGGTTGCTCTACCGGTACCTGCTGCGGCGCCGTACGAAGATTTACGAATTCCAGCCGCGCCGCCTGCACATGAAGCTGATGGTCATTGATGATGCGGTGTATATTGGCTCGGCCAATCTCGACGTCCGCAGCATGTTCATCAATCTTGAGATCATGGTGCGCATAAAGGATGATGCGCTGGCGCTGTATATGCGCACGTTAATCGACGGGCTGGTTGCCCAATCCGAAGAACAAACGCCTGTCTTGTTAAAAGCGCGCGACAATATTTGGAGCCGGTTCAAGGCTGCAATTGCATATTTCCTCGTAAATTCGGTGGACTATAGCATTGGCCGGCGGATCAAGTTCAGCCTGCTGCGCAACCGGTAAACTTTCTTTCGAGCCCCAGAATTGGGCTCCCTCTATGCAAACCCATTCATCAATAATCTGCTCTGCCGCGCTTGCATTGTCGGACATATCGGTCCTAATGCCTTGGTCATGGTAAAGCTTCCCCGAGGAACAATCTCAGTGATTTTCGTGGCGCAGCGGACCGATGCTGACGCTGTGGGCTATGCAGACGCAGCCGCGATGATGGAAACGCTGGCTACGCAACAGGAGGGGTATATCGCCATGGATTCAGTGCGGGGGTCAGACGGGCTTGGCATAACCGTCAGCTATTGGGCAGATGAAGCCAGCGCGAAAGCATGGCGCGATCACCCCGAGCACTTCGCGATCCGAAATGCGGGACGCGATCTTTGGTACAGCGATTACAGCCTGCATGTCGCAGAAGTCACGCGCAGCTATGATTGGAAAAAGCCATGAGTGCAGTTCAGGCCATACCCAACAGCCGCGTCGTTATACTCTTCCTCGTTATGCTCGTCGCCGCTGCGGGCAATACGGCGATGCAGTCTGCATTGCCTGCCATCGCAAGCGAACTCGATATGCCCGACGTGCTCGTCAGCCTGGCATTTAGCTGGTCTGCACTTTTATGGGTCATCACCGCACCCAAATGGGCGCGCTTGTCCGACCGTCGGGGCCGCAAGCAATTGATGAGTGTCGGCATCATTGGCTTTATCTCGTCGATGGGCCTTTGCGGGCTGGTGTTGTGGCTTGGACTTGCCGGCCTAATCGGCCCAGTCGTCACATTCATACTCTTTGCGATCTTCCGCAGCCTTTATGGCGGTTTCGGTTCCGCCGCCCCGCCCGCTGTTCAAGCCTATGTTGCCGCACGAACCGAACGGGCCGAGCGGACGAAGGCATTGTCGATGCTTGCATCGTCGTTCGGCGTGGGCACCGTCATTGGCCCGGCGACAGCGCATTATTTGTTGTTCCCACCCTTTGGACTGGCCGGACCGTTGATCATGTTTGCGATATTTGGCGTCGCTGTCCTGATCGCTTTGCATGTGCTGTTGCCGAACGACACCCCGCGCTTTGCCGCGCGTGGTGCGGTTGCTGCCTATCCCAATTCTGCGTCGATGAACGCGCTCGATACCGAAGATGTCGATGGCGAGGCGCTGGGCTCCCTACCCGATGAAGAAGTTCGCTTGCCATGGCGCGATGAAAGAATGGCGTCGTGGCTTATTGCGGGCCTCATTGGCGGGCACGCGCAGGCCATCATTCTTGGCGTAGTCGGATTCCTCGTCCGCGATCGCCTTGGGCTGCATGATCGCCCATGGGAAGCGGTGCAGGCCAGTGGTTCAGTCATGCTCATTGGTGCAATGGCGACGTTATTGGCGCAATGGGGACTGATCCCGATCTTGTCGCTTGCCGCCCGCAGTTCCGTGCTTTGGGGTTCGATACTGGCGCTGATTGGCACCATATTAACCGGCGTCAGCCACGATTTTTACGGCATCAGCACAGGCTTTGCGATTGCGTCTTTGGGCTTTGGGCTGTTCCGGCCGGGATTTACCGCAGGTGCCTCATTGGCTGTCAGGCGGCACGAGCAAGGCGATGTCGCCGGTAAAATCGCATCGATCAATGGCGCAGCCTATATTTTCGCGCCCGCAGTCGGCGTCGCCCTGTTGAGCTGGTGGGAGCCAGCAACATTCATCCTTATCTCTGCCTCATTGGTCTTTCTGATCATTTGGGGCAGGCGGGCGTTGATTGTTCCCGACGAAGCTTAGGGCCCATGCCGCATCATTGCTAAGTCACGCCTTCAATGGCGTTTCGAAAATTGCGACTAACAGAGGCAGATTTGACGCCAAAAAAAAGGGCCGACCGGAGTCGACCCTGAAAAAGTCTTTAGGAGAGGATGCCTATAAGGCTTGTC
>JBILBJ010000238.1:0-2813 GCA_044353705.1 Sphingorhabdus sp.
AATCATTATCGCGGGTTAGCTGTTCGTTACAAAATCGGCAAGCAAAAGAGAACATCGTGGGAACAGAAACTTTGTTTCCCGCAAAGGCGCGGAGGACGCAGAGATTATAATATATAACTTTATGGGCTAGAAACTCTGCGCTCTCTGCGCCTCTGCGGGAACCCATCAACCCCTAAAGTGATGCGCGTGGGTGATCGCAACCGCGAGCGCATCAGCTGCATCTGGCCCCGCCAGCTTCAGCCCCGGCAGCAGGATGCGGAGCATCGCTTGCACCTGTTCTTTTTCGGCCTTGCCCGTGCCAACGACCGATTTTTTTACGAGCCGCGTGGCATATTCAGTCACGGGCGTGCGGTTGCGCGCAGCGCCCAAAAGGACGACGCCGCGTGCTTGCCCAAGCTTCAGCGTCGATTGCGGGTTTTTGTTAACGAACACTTCTTCGACCGCCGCATAATCGGGCCGGAAGTGATCGAGTACAGCGCTCAGTTTCTCGTCCAAAATTACGAGACGGTTCGCCAAGGGCAGCTTGGCATCGGTTGTAATCTCGCCATTGTCGATATGCGAAAGGCGGTTGCCTTCCTTGCGGATGACGCCCCAGCCGGTCGTGCCCAAGCCGGGGTCGAGACCGAGAATAATCATCCCAGCTTCGCCATCACCTCGTCGGAAACGTCATAATTGCCCCAGACGGTCTGCACGTCGTCATCATCTTCCAAGGCATCGATCATCTTGAGCAAGGTCGCGGCATTGGCTTCGTCGACTTCGACCAAAACCTGCGGTTTCCATGCGAGCTTGGCGCTTTCTGCCTCGCCAAGTGTCGCTTCGAGCGCCTTGGCGACTTCATGCAGGCTGTCCATCGCGGTCCAGATGCTGTGTTCGTCTTCGCTCGATTCCACATCTTCTGCGCCCGCTTCCAGTGCCGCTTCAAAGACGCTGTCGGCGTCGCCTGCGCTGATGGGGTACGTGATCAGGCCCATGCGGTCGAACCCGTGGCTCACCGCGCCGGATGCGCCAAGATTGCCGCCATTTTTGCTGAATGCCGTGCGCACATTGGTCGCGGTGCGGTTGCGGTTGTCGGTCAATGCCTCAACGATGATCGCAACGCCGCCGGGGCCATAGCCTTCATAGCGCATTTCATCATAGCTTTCCGCGTCGCCGCCCGCGGCCTTATCGATTGCGCGCTGGATATTATCCTTGGGCATCGATTGCGCCTTGGCCGCGTTCACCGCAAGGCGAAGGCGCGGGTTCATGTCGGGATCGGGCATGCCCATCTTCGCCGCCACGGTAATTTCGCGCGACAGCTTCGAAAATTGCGCCGAACGCTTCTTGTCCTGCGCACCCTTACGATGTTGGATATTTTTGAATTTGCTATGGCCTGCCATGGCTCTGCTCTTCTCTGGCTAAAGGATATGAAGCCGCGCCCTTACATCAGGCACGCGCCATTGGGCAAGACATCTGCTTCGGCTCAACTGAACCGCGGTCCCTGACACAGTGACCATAAGCATGCAGGGATGTCTCGTTCAAAAACGTCATCCTGAAACATGTTCAGGAAGACGGGTCTTTTCGGCAATGAAGCCAAGCGGAAATTATGCCAGACCAAGCGCCGATTTGTACGTATCCAAAATGGCTTCCATTTCTTGGCGATCGTCCTGGCTCATTTTGCGCAGGCGAACGATCTGACGCATGATTTTCGCGTCATAGCCTTGGCTCTTGGCTTCGCTGTAAACGTCACGAATGTCGTCGGCGATGCCTTTTTTCTCTTCTTCCAGACGCTCAATGCGTTCAATGAAAAGACGCAGTTGATCGGCGGCGATATTGCCTTCGGCCATGATATTCTCCCTGTGGTGTTGGTTGGTGCCTGCGCACCCGAATCAAGATGACAGCGCCTTAATGCGAAGGGGCGTTTTTCGCCACGCTTTCCTGCATGCGTTGCAATTGTTCGGGCGTGGCTTCGGTCTGATGCTTCGCTTTCCACTCCGCCGCGGGCATGCCGTGGATGAGGGTGCGTGCTTCATCTTTGGTCAGCGCGCCATCCGCCTCCATCACCCAATCGGCGAGGCAATTGCGGCAAAAACCGGCAAGGCCCATCAGGTCGATATTCTGCGCATCGTGGCGGTGCTGCAAATGCGAAACAAGGCGGCGAAATGCGGCGGCGGCGGCTGCGTCGGATATTTGGATGTCTTGTTGCATAGCTATGCGCCCTTTCCGTTGGTGATATGCCTCGTTATGGGGAGTGCGAACGTCAAAATCCATATAGCGGAGCCATTTATATGCAATATCACAAGCCACGTATGCGCAAGGTCCGCATATTGGCGACATTGGGCCCCGCCAGCGACACGCCCGAAATGATCGAAAAGCTGTTCCGTGCTGGTGCCGATGCCTTTCGCGTGAACATGAGCCATGGCGAGCAAGCCGACAAGGCGCAGTTGATCGCCAACATCCGCGCGCTTGAAAAAGCGTACAACCGGCCCACGACGATCTTGGTGGATTTGCAAGGCCCCAAGCTGCGCGTCGGAACCTTTGCCGAGGGCAAGGTTGAATTGCACACGGGCGATGCTTTCCGGCTCGATACCGACGAGACGCCGGGCGATGCGCATCGCGTTTATTTGCCGCATCCCGAAATCTTTGCCGCATTGGAAGTCGGCGCGCGGCTGTTGCTCGACGATGGCAAGCTTGTTTTGCGGGTCACCGAAATCGCGCCGGAATATATCAATACCACGGTGGAAGTTGGCGGCGCATTGTCGAACCGCAAGGGGCTGAATGTCCCTGACGTCGTCATTCCTATTGCCGCGTTGACCGAAAAGGACCGTTCGGACCTT
>JBILBJ010000239.1:0-2803 GCA_044353705.1 Sphingorhabdus sp.
AACAGTGCCATCATTTGCTTTGGGTTCGCGCGCACAGTCCGTTTTGCAAGATTATGACAAAATGGTCGCGCGCTCGCGGGCCTTGCAAATCCAGTTCAACCTCGCGCTCTATTTTGTGTCGCTGATGGTCATTGGCATCACGCTTTGGGTTGCGCTTCGCGTTGCGGACCGATTGGTGCGGCCAGTCAACAATTTGGTGGATGCTGCACAAAGAATTGCCGACGGCGATCTTTCCGCGCGGGTCAAGGAAGATCAGTTCAGCGATGATGAGGTCGGTTTCCTCTCGCAATCGTTCAACCGCATGACCGAGCGACTGCAAGAACAAACGGGCGCATTGCTGGCCACCAATCATCAATTGGGCGAACGGCGTTTGTTTATCGAGGCTGTGCTGGAATCGGTGTCGGCAGGGGTCGTTTCTGTCGATGGCGATGGCGTGGTCCAATTGGCGAATTCCACCGCCGAAAAATTGCTGAAGCATGAATCCGATACCATCGTTGGGCAAAAGTTCGACCTGGTTGCGCCCGCGCTCGCCGCTTTGGCCAGCGAGAGCCCACGCGGCGTCGTGCAGCTTGACGGCGGCCCAGAGCCGCTGACGGTCGCCGTCACGGTGTCTCCACGCGAGCAGGGCAGTGTGGTCACCTTTGAAGACATCAGTCAGCAGCTGGCCGATCAACGCCGCGCGGCATGGTCCGACGTCGCCCGCCGCATCGCGCACGAAATCAAAAACCCGCTCACGCCAATCCAATTGGCCGCAGAGCGTCTTCAGCGTCGCTTCGGCAAGAGCATTACCCAAGATGAAGCGATATTCACGCAGCTGACCAGCACCATCGTGCGCCAAGTCGGCGATTTGCGAAACATCGTCGATGAATTCTCCTCCTTCGCGCGGATGCCAAAGCCTTTGTTCCGGGCGGAAAATATGCACGATATTGTCGGGCATGCTGTGTTCATGTTTGAAGTCGCGCACCCCGACATCCGCTTCACCTATAATCAGGATGGCCCATTCCCGACATTGATCTCCGACCGACGCCAATTGGGGCAGGCGATCACCAACATTCTGAAAAATGCCGTTGAATCGATTGAAGAGAAAAAGAAAACGGTCGAAGTAGATGGCGCGATAGTCATCGATCTGGTCGTCGAAGATGATGGGTTGATCATCCGCATTGCGGATAATGGCATTGGTCTGCCATCGGATCGTCAGCGCATCATGGAGCCTTATATCACCAACCGGGCAACGGGTTCGGGTCTTGGCCTCGCTATCGTTAAGAAGATTATTGAAGAGCATTTTGGAGAGATTTCTCTGTCCGACAACCAACCAGAAGGCGCGGTTGTGACGTTGAAGTTCAATCCGGAAATCGTGGAGTTACGGGTGGGGAAGCTGAACGCGACTCCGCCAGCAGTCAATTCAGATGAGGTTATGGGCTAATATGGCACTCGACATACTGATTGTAGACGACGAGCAAGACATTCGGGACCTCGTGTCCGGCGTCCTTGATGACGAAGGATATGGCACGAGAACCGCAGCCTCGGCCGATGAAGCCTTGGCCGCACTGGACGAGCGTCTGCCGTCACTTATCCTTCTGGACGTGTGGCTGCGCGGTTCGTCGATGGACGGCATTGAGCTGCTGCGCGCTATCAAGTTACGCGATCCGCAGATTCCCGTTATCGTCTTTTCGGGGCACGGCAATATCGACACCGCGGTTGCCGCCATTGGCCATGGCGCGGCGGACTTTATTGAAAAGCCATTCGAAGCCAGCAAGCTTTTGCACTTGGTATCGAAAGCGACCGAGACTGAACGCCTTCGCGCTGAGAACGCGGCACTAAAGGCGCGGGTAGGGCATTCGGAAGAACTTACCGGATCGTCGGCCGCGATTAACGCCGTGCGCGCCACGCTCAAGAAAGTTGCTGGCACGGGTAGCCGGATGCTGATCACTGGCCCCGCTGGCGTTGGCAAAGAGGTTGCCGCCCGTTTACTCCATAGCTGGAGCCCGCGTTCAGACTCCGCCTTTGTCTCGGTGAGCGCGGCGCGTCTATCCCCCGAACGCTTTGATGAAGAGCTGTTCGGTATCGAAAAAGATGGCCGGCTTGTGCAGGCTGGCATGTTGGAAAAAGCGCATGGCGGGACGTTGTTTCTCGACGAAGTCGCGGACATGCCCTGGACTACCCAGGGCAAGATTTTGCGTGTTTTAACCGACCAAAGCTTTGTGCGGGTAGGGGGCGACCGGCAGATTAGGGTCGATGTGCGCTTTGTCTCAGCCACCGCCTGTGATTTGGCGATTGAGATTGCGGAGGGGCGCTTTCGCGAAGATCTCTTCTATCGCCTCAATGTTGTTCCCGTTGAAATTCCGCCATTGTCTGGCCGTCGCGAGGATATTCCGGACCTCGCCAATCATTATGCGGCGCGCTTTGCTTCGGAACATCGCATTCCGCCGCCCTATTTTTCGGATGACGCCATGGCCGCGCTTCAGGCGTGTGAGTGGCCGGGAAATGTGCGCCAATTGCGCAATATCATAGAGCGGACGATTATATTGGCGCCCGCAAACCGGGTCCACACGATTGACGCGGACATGCTGCCCTCGGAAGTCATCAACAGCTATGAAGGCACGGAGCATAATGTCACGTCGTTGATGGGCGCGCCCTTGCGTGAGGCGCGTGAAGCGTTTGAACGCGAATATCTGCGCGTGCAGATCAAGCGCTTTTCAGGGAATATTTCAAAGACCGCGGCCTTCGTCGGGATGGAGCGTTCTGCACTGCATCGCAAGCTGAAGCTGCTTGGCATTTCCGTGCGGAAAAACGGTCTAGAGGA
>JBILBJ010000240.1:0-2799 GCA_044353705.1 Sphingorhabdus sp.
CCACAGCCGGTCTTGCAATTCGATAAGGTCACGGCCATATGCGGCGTGGGAGTCGGATGGACGTGGCACTCGCCAACCTGGTCAGGTCCTGACGGAAGCAGCCACAACGAATTCGCTGCGGGTCATCCGGCTCCTACTTTTCCCCGTCTTTTGTTTTAGAAAACTTCGACAAAGGTCGGTGACCGTCCTATCGTAACGTTGATGCCCGATTCCAATCGCCCAGAATTCGCAGAACGCGACCCGGATATGCCCGATGATGCTTTGGGTCTTGGCTTGGATTTGCCGCCCGTAGCGCAACCGACAGCGCCTGCCGCACCCACGCCATCAGCTCCAGCATCTGCTCCGGCAAATACCGGTGGCGCGGCTTACCGCGTGCTGGCCCGCAAATACCGTCCCCAGACCTTTGCCGAGCTTATCGGTCAAGATGCGATGGTGCAGACGCTTGGCAATGCGATCAAGCGCGATCGTCTGGCGCATGCATTTTTGATGACTGGCGTGCGCGGCGTCGGTAAAACCTCGACGGCGCGACTGATTGCAAAGGCGCTGAACTGCATTGGTGTGGACGGGCAGGGCGGACCAACGATTGATCCGTGTGGCACCTGCGAGCCTTGTGTGGCCATTGCCGAAGGCCGCCATATCGATGTCATTGAAATGGATGCCGCGAGCCACACCGGCGTTGATGATGTGCGTGAGATTATTGAGGCTGTGCGCTATTCTGCGGTTTCGGCACGCTATAAAATTTACATCATCGACGAAGTCCACATGCTGTCGAAAAACGCGTTTAACGCGTTGCTGAAGACACTTGAAGAACCGCCCGGCCACGTCAAATTCCTGTTCGCGACGACCGAAGTGAACAAGGTGCCGATTACGGTATTGTCGCGGTGCCAACGGTTCGACCTTAAGCGTATTTCCACCGCAAAATTGGCGGACCATTTCGCGGACATCGCTGCCAAAGAACATGTTGAGGCCGAGGTTGAGGCGCTGACATTGGCGGCCCAAGCCGCCGAGGGCTCCGTACGCGACGGCCTTTCGATACTCGACCAAGCTATTGCCCATGCCGACATGGAAGGTGACGGCAAGGTTACGGCTGCGCAAGTGCGCGATATGCTTGGCCTGTCGGATCGCGGCGCAATCCGTCGGTTGTTTGGTCTGATCTTGGCGGGCGACGCACAGGGCATGCTGGCGGAAGCCCGCAGCCAATATAATCTGGGCGTAGAGCCATTGGCGATGTTCGCCGGGCTTTTGTCCGAAGTGCACCGGCTGACGCTCGCAAAGGTTGGCGCACCGCGCGATGGCGCTTTGGATGCCGATGCTGCCGCATTGGTGGAAGAGCATGCGGATCGCTTGTCCTTTCCCGTCCTGCACCGTTTGTGGCAGCTTTTGCTGAAGGGGCAGGAAGAAGTCGCGCGCGCATCAGTGCCGCTCGATGCTGCGGACATGGCGCTGCTGCGCGTTATTCACGCCGCGACACTTCCCGATCCCGGTGAGTTGGCCAAGATGATTGGGCAGGGCAGCTTTGCAGCGCCGCCGGCCTCTGCGGCCACTGAACCGAACACCCCACAGTCCGCGACAGTGCAGACGTTAATGCCCACCGATTTCCATGCACTTTTGGATCGTATGGCGCGCGAGGGTTTTGTCAGTCTTGAGATGACCCTGCGAGATGTTGTCCGTCTGGTTGAATATGCGCCGCCGGTATTGGCCTATCAGCTCGCAGGGCCAGTTGCGCCCGGATTCGTTGCGGAACTGCGCGATGCTTTGGCGAAGGTGACCGGTACGCGCTGGGACGTTGAAGAGCGCGCTGGTGAGGCTGCACCAAGCTTGTTGGAGCAAGAGCAAGCGAAGGCCGACGCTGAAAAGCGCATAATATTGGAGTCACCTCTGGTCAAAGCGGCGTTTGCTGCGTTTCCTGAGGCGGAGCTGCTCGACAGCGACGCGCATGACATGAAATGGAGTAAGAGCGCATGAAAAGCATGGAAGACATGATCAAGGCCGCCCAAGAAGCCGCCCAAAGCATTCAGCAGCAAATGGAACACGCGCAAGCGACGCTCGACACCATTCACGTGGAAGGCTTGTCAGGCGGCGGTTTGGTGAAAGTCCGCGCAACGGCAAAAGGCCGCATCCTGAACGTAGCAATCGATGACAGCCTGATCGTTCCTGCGGACAAAACGATGTTGGAAGACCTCATTACCGCAGCATTTAATGACGCGCGTGAAAAAGCGGACGCCGCGAGCAATGCGGAAATGGGCAAAATGTCGAGCAGCCTGCCTTTGCCTGCCGGGTTCAAACTGCCGTTTTAACCCCGCCATTATCGGCACCATTTTTATGTAAACCCGTTTTTTCCCCAGCAAATTGTGCTTTTGGGGCCCAGATGCATTGAAAGCCTGCGCAGAGCGCTCATATTGCTTTGGAATCGGCGTGCCGCATTTTTGCGCGACCCCACTTGGAGTATCTATGGATCTGAACCTTCCTTTATTGCCCCTGCGCGATATCGTTGTTTTCCCCGGTATGATTGTTCCCTTGTTTGTGGGTCGGGATAAGTCGGTCGTCGCGCTGGAAAAAGCGATGGCGGCGAACAAGGAAATTTTCCTCGTCGCGCAGCTCGATCCTGCCGAGGATGATCCCGGCAAAGATGATGTGTACGATATCGGTGTAACCGCGACGATTATGCAGCTGCTGAAGCTGCCTGACGGAACTGTGCGCGTTCTGGTTGAAGGCAAGCAGCGCGCGCAACTGCGCGATTTGGTTGAGCACGGCAGCGAATATGTCGAAGCGGCGGTATCCCTCGTTGTCGAACAAAAT
>JBILBJ010000241.1:0-2781 GCA_044353705.1 Sphingorhabdus sp.
GATCGCGATCTGCTCAAATGGCTGGATGAGGGCTATCGCGTGCCCGGTCCACCGGCGGATTATGCAGATAGTTTTGGCGGAGACGACATAGACTGATTTTGCGCTTGCCAAGGGGCGTATCGCCTCTCTATAGGCTGCGCTCCCACGCGGTTTTTGCCGTGTAGCCCGAGTAGCTCAGGGGTAGAGCAGCGGATTGAAAATCCGCGTGTCGGTGGTTCAAATCCGCCCTCGGGCACCATTTTTCCGGTGTTTTTTGAAGTAGCGCAGCGCACGGCTATTTCGGCTGATCGTTGGCTTTTGCGCGCCGTGCATCTGCCGCGGGCAAAGAAAAAGCCGGAGCAGTAATGCTGCCCCGGCTCATTCTGCCCTGAGGATCTCAGGATATTAGAACTTGTACTTCACCGATGCACCATAAGTGCGTGGTGCGTTTGGATAGCCCGAAATCGAACCGGACTGCACAACGCTTGGGAAAATGACGGACAGATATTGTGCATCCGTCAAGTTGCGGCCCCAAAGCGAGAATTGCAGACCAGTGTCGAAACGCAACGTTACCGCTGCACTCAGGTCGTTAACTTCACGCTTATATTGGGCGTCAGCTGGATTGTCGTTCATCACGGTGCTGGATTCATTGTGGTAATCGGCATTGAAGACCAGCGCTTTGCCGTCGTTCAAGTCCGCCGTGTAGGTTGCACCCACGGTTGTCGACCACTTTGGAATGCCACCGACCGAACGGCCGCTGATGTCACCAAATTGCGATCCGACATAGCTGTCATATTTCGAGTCGAGATAGACGGTAGCGACGCGCAATTGCAGTGCGTCGATCGGGTTGAAGCTGCTGTCAAATTCGATGCCCTTCACCGACTGCTTACCAGCGTTCGACAGAACGAAGCCCGTGCCGATGAAGCTGTTGCCCTGGAAGTTTTTGATCGACTGATCAAAAACGGTCAGGTTGAATGCAACACGGTCCCATTTCGCTTTCAGGCCCAGTTCCATAACCGTTGCCTCTTCAGGAAGCGCATAACGCGTTCCGCTGGTGAGGTTGGCTGTGGCAAGACCAGCGGTCCGAATGGCCGACGGTGTTATCGGTGCGCCTTGTGCAGGTGAGCCCGCGACAAAATCCGAAACGAACGGACGCGAGTCAATCGACATGTTCCACGACGTTGCCTTAAACCCAGTGCCATAGCTGGCGTACAGGTTGATATTGTCCGTCGCTTCCCACGCAACACGTGCCGAATAGGTCAACTTACCATCGCTGGTGCGGCCATCTTCAACGGCATTTGGAAGATTCAGGAACGGCGGCAAGAATTGCAGTGCCTGAAGGCCGAGGAACGGGTTACAGACAGTTGGCGCGCCATTTCTATTCGGGCAAGCGGTGATGCGTGGGTACAATGTGGTTGTATTGCCAACCGCACCGGCCGGAAGAACCGCAGGAACGCCAGCAGCACCAGCAACCTGGATCAAATCGATGCTTGAGAATACGTCGGTAATCCGAATGTCGCTCGCAATGTTCTTCTTGTCCTTGGTGTAGTTGAAACCACCTGTCAGCACGAGGCCATCGGTGAGTTCAAGGTCCGCCGTACCGAAGATGGAATAGGCTTTGTTCTTATAATCCCAATCTTCAAAACGTCCTTGTCCTTGTCCACCAAATTGAGCGGCGGACGAAGGGACACCTGCCAAGGCGCGGATGAGGGCTTCATTGCCGGTATATGCACCGCCGGTGAGGGCGTTTGCATAATTGCGGAAATCGCGACCAAGCGTCAGTGCCTGTTTGTTGTTGATGCTTTCATTAAAATAATAGGCACCCAGCAAGAAGTTGAATGGACCGTCAAAATCCGACGCCAAACGCAGTTCCTGAGTCTTTGTAGTGATGTCGACATCGCCGCGGTTTGCACCGATCAAATCGGCACTGGTGAAATCGCTATCTGCATTCGTTTTTGCGTGCGATTCACGATAAGCGGTGATGGAAGTCAGGCTCAACGAACCCATTTCATAATCGGCCTGCATCGAGATACCACCATTGGTGATGTCGTTTTCCGAATTGAAGTTCTGATATTCGGTATAGCTGAAGATGCCGCGCGAATTTACGCGTCCACCGATGGCGCGAATGGCATTGCCAGTTGGACCGTCGAAGATATTGCCAACGAAGCAGCAATTTTCGTCGATCTTGTCATAGTCACCGATGAAGCGCAGCTTGAAGCTTTCCGAAGGTTCGATCAACAACTGCGCACGGCTATACCAGCGGTTACGCTCGCTTGTTTTTGATCCGTCGGTCAGGTTGGTGCCGTAACCGTCTGCTTTGTTGATGCCACCAGCAAGGCTGAAAGCGACATTGTCAGAGATTGGGCCCGTAACATCGGCCTTCGCGACGATTGCGTTACGATTGCCATAGCTGAGTTCAGCCGAACCGCCGAATTCATAGCTTGGTGCAGCCGTCACAATCGAGATAACGCCAGCCGAGGCGTTTTTGCCGAACAGTGTCGATTGTGGACCGCGCAACACTTCGACGCGTTGCAGGTTTGGAAGATCGCTGATCGCTGCAGCGGAACGCGAACGGTAAACACCGTCGATGAACACGCCAACCGAACCTTCGATGCCGGGGTTGTTGGCGCCGTTGCCGAAGCCGCGAATGATGAAGTTGGTGTTGGCCGAGCTTTGCAACTGGCTGACGCGGAGCGAAGGAACGAGTGTCTGCAGATCCTTAAGGTCGCGAACTTGCGCGCGTTCGATTGCAGCAGCCGAGGTTACCGAAACGGCGACTGGCACTTCTTCAAGTGTCTGTTC
>JBILBJ010000242.1:0-2758 GCA_044353705.1 Sphingorhabdus sp.
CTGCCGGATGTAGCGCTATGCGGTCGCTTTCGGCGCAGTTTTTTGTGTACCTAAGAAGGGGTAATTTTATGCGTAAATCCATTTTGAAGCTGGCAACAATGAGCGTCGCGATGAGCGCGATGGCCATGTCCGTTCCTGCTTTCGCCCAAGACGTGGCGGCAGAAGAAGCCTCCGGTCCTATCACTATTTCGGGCGGTGCCGCTTTGGTTTCCGATTACCGTTTCCGCGGCGTATCGCTCTCTGACAAGGGCTTTGCACTTCAGCCATATTTGACCGTCAAGCATGAGTCCGGCTTTTATGTTGGTGCGTGGGCTTCAAATCTTTCCGAAAATGACGGCGATGATGCGGAAGTTGACCTTTATGTCGGTTTTTCGGGTGGTGAAGAACTGACTTACGACATTGGTGCGACATATTATGTCTATCCAGGCGTATCCAGCTTCAACTATTTTGAAGTGACCGGTAAGCTTGGCTCGACAGTCGGTCCAGCAACCGTTGGCGCTCAGTTGAGCTACGTCCCAAGTCAGGACAACACCGGTAACACCGATAACGTCTATGTCGCGACCAATGCATCGATCGCTTTGCCTGACTCCCCAATTTCGATCGTCGGCTCAATCGGCATTGAAGACGGCGCGTTTACCGCGGGCAGTGACAAGCTCGATTGGACGCTCGGTCTGACGGCTAATGTTGCAGGCTTTACACTTGGCGCATCTTATGTCGACACCAACCGTCGTTCGGTGTTTGCATTCAAAGACAGCGCGGCTGGCGTCGTATTTTCGCTTAGCTACGGTTTCTAATACCGTGTATTGAAATCCATGATGTGCGCGGGCTGGCTTGACCTTTTCAAGTCGGTCTGCGCACATATTGTTTTATGACTGTAAATCTCGCCAATTGGATAGCCGAGCATAAGATCGACGAGGTCGAATGTATCGTTCCCGACATCAACGGCGTGCAGCGCGGCAAAGTATTGCCGGCCAAGAAATTCCTGTCGTCTGTCCGCGACAAATCGCTCCGCATTCCCGGTAGCGTCTTCATCTGCACGATTGATGGCCATTATCCCGAAGATATCGAAGATATTTGGGACAAGGATCCCGACAAAATTCTGATCGCTGATCCAGATACCATCTGCATTGCGCCCGGTTTTAAATCGCCAACCGCATTTGTCATCGCCGACGTCCTAAACGGTGATGGAACCGAAGTTGAAATCGCGCCGCGAACGATATTGAAAAAGATCCTGGCCCTTTACGCCAGCCGCGGGTGGAAACCCATCATTGCGCCCGAGGTTGAATTTTATCTCGTCAGCCAAAATGTCGATCCCGACTTTCCGCTTGTGCCGCCGACGGGGTCAAGCGGACGCGCGGAAACGGCGAGCCAGCCTTATGGTCTTGAGGCGATGAACGAATATGAAGACATCATCGATCACATCTATGATGACTGTGAATTGATGGGTCTCGACATCGACACGATGATTCACGAAATGGGCGCTGCCCAGCTTGAAGTGAACTTCATCCACGGCGACCCGTTGAAGCTTGCGGATCAGGTATTTCTGTTCAAGCGTGTTGTGCGGGCCGTGGCCAAACAACATGGCGTCTATGCCACATTTATGGCGAACCCGATGGCGGGCCAACCGGGCAGCGCGATGCATCTGCACCAATCGGTGGTGGATGCTGAAACCGGACGCAATCTGTTTTCGAACGCCAATGGCCGCGACAGCGCGCTGTTCCGGAGCTACATCGCGGGCCTCGTGAAGTTCATGCCACAAGTGTCACCGCTTTGGGCGCCAAATGTAAACAGCTTCCGCCGGATGCGCCCCGACAGCGCCGCACCGATTAACGTCCAATGGGGCGAAGATAACCGCAGCTGCGGTTTCCGCGTGCCGATTTCCGACAAGGCCAATCGCCGCGTCGAAAACCGTTTGCCCGGCGCGGATTCTAATCCCTATCTCGCGATGTCTGCATCCTTGGTCTGTGGTTATATCGGCATGGTGGAGCGCATGATCCCGGCCAAGGCGATAACCGGCAGCGCGTACAACCGTGCGCGGACATTGCCCCGAACTTTGGAAGCGGCGCTTGACCGCTTCAGCGCCTGTAAGCCTGTCCGCAACCTGATTGGCGAAGAGTTTTTCGACATCTTTTATGCCATCAAAGACTATGAATTGTTCAATTACCAATCGGTCGTATCAAGCTGGGAACGCGAGCATTTGTTGTTGAGGGTGTAATGCCTGACCGGTTGAATGACAGCTATTACCGCGCGACCGCGAATGGCTGGGAAACGCAGCGCCCGCTCGATTATGCTTTGGATTGCGACGTCGCTGTCATTGGCGGCGGCTTTACGGGCCTGTCTGCGGCATTAGCCTGCGCCGAAAAAGGGCTGAAGGTCGCGTTACTTGAGGCGCAGAGCATCGGCTTTGGTGCATCAGGCCGCAATGGCGGGCAGCTCATTCCCGGACTGCGTTGGTCGATGCGGGAAATCGACGCAGAGTTTGGACGAGAGCGGGCAAAAGCTATATTCGATTTGGCATGGGGCGCAGGTGCGCGCGTGCACGACCGCATTGTAAAGCATGATATCCCATGCGATCTGAAATCGGGCCATCTGGAAGCCGCCTATAAGCCGGGACATTTCGACGACATGCAGCGCGAGGCCGCGTTTTTGGCGCGCGAATTTGGCTGGGGTTCAGTGGAGGTTGTCGCACCTGCAGACATCAGCAAGCACATCAATGGCGGCGATTATCACGGCGGCCTTTATGACAGCAAAGGCGGGC
>JBILBJ010000243.1:0-2746 GCA_044353705.1 Sphingorhabdus sp.
CTTCTGCAATCTGGGCCTGGTTGATTGTAATTTCCTTTGGCACGCCGTTTACAAGATCGCGGCCCTTGATGTGCAATGTCTGGCCAACGCCATCGGCTGGTGGACGTGCGGTACCGAAATCCTTTTTGATCCGCTCGGCCGTCGCTTCACCGATCAACAGGTTATGGTGTCGTCGGACATAGGAGACAATCGATTCATCCATCTTGTCACCTCCGGTACGTACCGAGGTGGTGTAGGCAAGGCCGCGCAACGAAAGAACGGCAACTTCGGTGGTGCCACCGCCGATGTCGACCACCATCGAACCGATTGGCTCAGTCACAGGCATATCCGCGCCGATGGCTGCGGCCATGGGTTCTTCAATCAGGAACACTTGGGAAGCACCCGCGTTGGACGCGGCATCGCGAATCGCGCGGCGTTCGACCGATGTCGAACCCGACGGAACGCAGATGACGATTTCGGGGTAGCTGAACATGCGGCGCTTGCCGTGCACTTTGTGGATGAAGTGCTTGATCATCTGTTCGGCCACATCGATGTCGGCAATAACGCCGTCGCGCAACGGACGAATGGCTTCGATGCTGTCCGGGGTCTTGCCCATCATCAGCTTTGCGTCGTCGCCAACCGCCTTTACGCGCTTGATACCGTTTATCGTTTCAATCGCGACCACCGACGGCTCATTCAGGACGATCCCTTGACCGCGTACGTAGACCACCGTGTTTGCGGTCCCGAGGTCGATTGCCATGTCTTGTGATGCGAAACGGAAAAACTTGCCAAATACCATTTAATTTCCACCCAATCCGGTTTGGAGAGACTCCTTTGGAGCGCGTCCAAATAATCGCGCACTCCTAGCGGAATTTGCTGTTTTTAAAAACAGATATTTGGCTGCAGTGCGAACGATTAAGGAGTCGCTTGGGCTGTGCGCTTGGGCTAGGAACCTGCATATGTCAATAAGAAGGCTCCCTGAAAATCTGGTCAACCGCATTGCCGCCGGTGAAGTGGTGGAAAGACCAGCCAGCGCGTTAAAAGAGCTGGTGGAAAACGCCATCGATTCGGGTGCCCGTAATATTTCGGTGCGGCTGGGTGCGGGTGGAATCGACTTGGTCGAAGTGACCGACGATGGCTGCGGCATGTCGCCTGCCGACATGGCGCTGGCGTTGGAACGCCACGCGACGTCGAAACTGCCCGATGAAGATATCGAAATGGTTTCGACTTTGGGTTTCCGGGGGGAGGCTTTGCCTTCCATCGCCAGCGTGTCCAAAATGACGTTGGAAAGCAGGCCTGCTGGTGCCGAAGGCTGGACGCGGACGGTCGACCATGGCGTGGTGACGGGTGAGGGGCCTGCCGCACTGCCGCAAGGGACGCGCGTTCGCGTTGAAAATCTGTTTGGCAATGTGCCCGCCCGCCGCAAATTCCTGCGCAGCGCCCGCGCCGAATATGCCGCCGCGTTGGACGCTATGAAGCGGCTGGCGATGGCGCGGCCGGACATTGGCTTTACCGTTGAACATGATGGCCGGCGCGTGCTGGCGGTGCAACCCACCAGCGCACGGCCCGAACGCGTGGCCGCGCTGACCAGTGGGGAGCTTATCGACAACAGCGTGGCGCTTGATTTCGAACGCGAAGGCGTGCGCCTTGGCGGGGTGGCGAGCCTGCCCACCTATAATCGCGGCGTTGCCGACCACCAGTTCCTGTTCGTCAATGGCCGTCCGGT
Source organism: Sphingorhabdus sp. (assembly GCA_044353705.1). Lineage (GTDB taxonomy): Bacteria > Pseudomonadota > Alphaproteobacteria > Sphingomonadales > Sphingomonadaceae > Sphingorhabdus_B. The sequence goes on from JBILBJ010000243.1 coordinate 1,706, forward strand.
AAAGGACCGGCTGCTGATTGGCGCTGTGCGCGGCGCTTATGCCGAAATGCTGGCGCGGGACCGGCATGCGGTGGTGGCGCTGTTCATTGATCTGCCGCCGACGCAGGTCGACGTAAACGTCCATCCGGCAAAGACCGAAGTCCGCTTTCGCGAGCCAGCGTTAATCCGCGGCATGATCATATCGGGGCTGCGCCATGCGCTCGATCAGTCCGGTTTCCGCGCGGTGCAACGACCATCGGCGGACGCGCTTGCCGCATGGCAGCAGGAACCGATCCAGACCGCACAAAGTGACATTTTTGCTGGGCCTGCCGCCGCGATCGGATCTGGCTATCAGGGGCAATATGGCCCGCGCCCGACTTATCCGTCGGTATATGAAAACCGCAGCAGCTTTGCCGACTTGGGCGCGATCCCGGGCGAAGACCTCGCGCCTTTATGGGGCAGGGCCGCCGTCGCCCACGAACCCGTGCCTGAACGCGCCAGCCACCCGCTTGGCGTCGCGCGCGGTCAGGTTGCGAACACCTACATCGTTGCCGAAGCCGAAGACGGCCTTGTCATCGTTGACCAACATGCCGCGCATGAACGGCTCGTGCTCGAACGGATGCGCAAGGCAATGGCTGCGGCAGGGGGTGCAGTGCCCTCGCAAGCTTTGTTGCTGCCGCAAGTCGTTGAGCTGGACGAACCCGCCTGCGACCGGTTGGAGGCGCGGGCCGATGAACTGTCGGCATTCGGGCTAGACCTCGAACGCTTTGGCCCCGCCGCCATGCTCGTGCGCGCCACGCCGGCCGTTTTGGGTGATGGCGATGCCAAGGGGTTGCTGGAGGATTTGGCCGACGACCTTGCCGCTTATGACGAAGCCTTGTCGTTGAAAGAACGCATCGACCATGTCGCCGCAACGATGGCCTGCCACGGCTCCGTCCGCGCTGGCCGTGTCTTGTCCGTCGCTGAAATGAACGCTTTGCTCCGCGAAATGGAAGTCACGCCGCACAGCGGGCAGTGCAACCACGGCCGACCAACTTGGGTGAAGCTGGCGCTTGGCGATGT
>JBILBJ010000244.1:0-2737 GCA_044353705.1 Sphingorhabdus sp.
GATTTGCCGCAGCTTTATTGAAGCCGCGCAGACATTAGGCTTACCTGCAAGCAACGATCTCAACGGTAGCAAGCCTGAAGGGGTCGGCTATTATCAAATCAACACACGCGGTGGTTGGCGCGCGTCCACCGCGAACGCATTTCTGCATCCGGCGCGCAAGCGCAAGACGCTGAAGCTCAAAACCATGGCGCAGGTCACACGCATTTTGTTTGAGGGGAAGCGCGCGGTCGGCGTTGCGTACACATGCAAAGGCGCGCAATTAGAGGCGAAGGCCCGACGCGAAGTGATCCTGTCCGGCGGCGCGATTAACTCACCGCAATTGCTGATGCTGTCGGGTATCGGCGATGCAAGCCATCTGAAAAATGTCGGTATCGAACCGATTGTCGATGCAAAGGCCGTTGGCCGTAATTTGCAGGACCATATCGCAGTGTCTTATTTCTATAAAGTCCGCACGGCGACGCTGAATGATGTGCTGCATCCGGTCTTGGGCAAAATCCGCGCTGGGTTGCGCTATATGGCCGACCGGGCGGGGCCGCTGTCGTTAAGCGTCAATCAAAGCGGGGGTTTTGTGCGCAGCGATGCAACGAAAAAGCACCCGAATTTGCAGCTATATTTCAGTCCGGTTAGCTACACCAAAACACCATTGTCGGAACGAAAGCTGCTCAACCCCGATCCATTTTCGGCGTTTCTGCTGTCGCATAATCCCTGTCGTCCAACCAGTCGGGGGCATATTGAGCTCGCTTGCGCCGATCCTGCCAAATATCCGGTCATCCACCCGAATTATCTCGCAACGCAAGCTGATATTGACGATGTGCTGGCCGGTAACCGATTGCTGAAGCAAATTGCGCGGACGAAGCCGTTGGCGGATATCATCACCGAAGAGCTCATTCCCGGCGCGCATGTCGATGGCGATGAAGCCCTGCTCGCAGATTTTCGGGCACGTGCCGATACCGTCTATCATCCCACAAGCACCTGCATGATGGGCCCGGATGCAGCAACCTCCGTGGTCGATGTCCGCTTACGTGTGCATGGTGTGGACGGCTTGCGTGTTGTCGACGCTTCGGTATTTCCGACAATCACATCCGGCAACACCAACGCCCCGACGGTGATGGTCGCTGAAAAGGGTGCGGCCATGATCTTGGAAGACGCAAAAAGCATGCGTTAATTTTATTTACCAGTCCTTTTCGGCTGTGCTACCTCATCATGAGAGCGCGAATCCGGGGAGGGAGTGGCGATGCATCCGAAGATCGATCTAAAGCAGTTGCCGCCGTTAAAGGCGCTTAAGGGTTTTGAGGCGGCAACCCGTCATCAAAGCATCCGCGATGCAGCGGACGAGCTTTGCCTCACCCATCCTGCTGTCAGCCATCAGGTCCAGCTTATTGAAGATGCGCTTGGCGTGACGTTGTTCGTCCAGGAAGGGCGGCATATCGTGTCGACGGAAGAAGGTAAGGTTCTCTATCCTTATGTCCGCGCTGCGTTTGAATCGTTGCTGGAGGGGGTTGAAGAAGTCCACCGCCATGCGCTGGACAAGCCACTTCGCGTGCAGACCTATGTAACGGCGTCCATACGTTGGCTCGCAAAGCGTGTACCGCAGTTTCTGGCCGATCACCCCGAAGTAAAGCTGACGCTCAACACATGTGCTGTTGAATGGGAATTTGACGATGTCCACGCGGATGTAGGGCTTGTCTATTGCGCATCAGAACCCGACGCGACCAAATTTCATTGGGTTCCGCTGTATGAATATGCGCTGTTTCCGGTCTGTAGCCCGGCTGTTGCAGAGGCGATGGGTCCAAATCCCAGCCCGCAGACATTGATGACCAAGCCGCTTGTTGCCATCTATACCGAAGTGCAAAATTGGGAGACGTGGTTTGCGTCCGCCGGATCCGCGTTTGAACCCTCCGTGCCCTATCTCATGGTCGACACCTTGGCCGTTGCGCTTGAAATGGCGCTGAATGGCGAAGGCATTGCGCTCGTTAACGGCCCGTTTGTCGATCAGGATCTGGCCGCCGGTCGGCTCGTTCAGCCTGTTGGGCATAAAGCGGTTTGCCCCGGCGCATGGGGCCTTATCTGCCGCAAGGATATGAAAGAAAATCTGCGCATTCGGACATTCATGGATTGGGTGGCCAAGAATGTCGAAGACAGCCGTTTGGGCGTCGCGGGTTAGCGCTTTGGCACGACCTCATAGCCCGGCTCTTCGGGTTCATCGTCGACCATATCGGCCGGAAATCCAGTGCCCAAAACCTTAATGCCCAACGGCTCTTCATAACGACGGATGATGTTGGGTGAAAATTCGCGAGGTCCGTAAGCTTCCTCGCCTTCCTTAAAGATTTTCACGATGAGCGGCGAAAGTTCAACAGGGACATGTGCCGCATGGGCAATTTTGTCGAACAGGCCCACGTCCTTGCTGACGAGGTCCATTGTGAAATTGATGTCGCGGCTACCGTTGAGGATGACCTGGCTTTCGGTTTCGTGAACGAAGCTGTTGCCCGACGAAATCCGGATCGCTTCATATGTGGTGTTCATATCAAGCCCGATGGCTTTGCATGTGGTCAACGCCTCAGCCAGTGCAACGAGATGTACCGTGCAGAGATAGTTGGTCATCACCTTCAATTGTGACGCGGTGCCAAGGTCGCCGGTATGCAATATGCGCCGCCCCATTGTCGTCAAAACCGGCAGAACAAATTCAAACGCGGCGCGCGGGCCGCCTGCAAAAATCGCAATATTGCCGGTGTCCGCA
>JBILBJ010000060.1:0-9323 GCA_044353705.1 Sphingorhabdus sp.
GGGGCAACCCTCCCTTTTTTTGTTGCGAAAATTGGAAATTTCGGTGATGTGTATCCATGCCTAGTGAACACGCTCAAAACATCATTAATCAACTCGTTACCGAATATGACGCCTCGGTAAAACGCTTACAAACTGCACTTGCACATTATTTGAAGGATCGGACGCCGCCTTCGGCCGACCAACGCGCCAGCAATGATTTCTGTTACCCCGAATTGGTCATAACCTACGCCGGCAAACAGCGTGAGACGCAGTCCAACCTTGCATTTGGAAAGCTTGAAAAAGTCGGAACATTCCGGACGACATTCACCAAACCAGATTTGTTTGCAGACTATATCGGTGAGCAACTCGATCTGTTGATCGAACAATATGAGCTGGAGATTTCCGTTGGCCGCAGCAAACAGGAAATTCCCTTCCCTTATGTTCTAGATGGGTCGGCGGATTTGGAACTGGGCACGGTCAGCCCCAACGAGCTCGCACGCCTCTTCCCCACGACCGAGCTTGCCGATATTGGCGACGAAATCGCCGACGGATTGCTTCGGATCAAGGGCAATGCCAGCGCATCGCTGGCTTTGTTTGACGGCCTGCGCACCGATTTCTCGCTCGCGCGCCTTAGGCATTATACCGGCGCACCAGCCGAGGATGTCCAACATTACATCCTTTTCACCAACTACCACCGTTATGTGGATGAATTTGTCAGTTGGGCATGCACGCAGGTTGGCAATGGCCGCTACACCGCCTTGTCGGGCGCGGGTGGCCTCTATGTCGACAAACCTACCGACAACGCGGCCCAGCTTGTGGCGGACAGCACATGGCGGCGGCACCAGATGCCTGCCTACCATCTCATCGCGCCAGACAGGTCGGGGATTACCCTTGTGAATATCGGCGTTGGTCCGTCAAACGCCAAAACCATCTGCGACCATTTGGCGGTGCTTCGCCCCGAAGCATGGTTGATGATTGGCCATTGCGGTGGTCTTCGTGAAACGCAGCGAATTGGGGATTATGTCCTGGCGCATGCCTATCTGCGCGACGACCATATCTTGGATGACGTACTGCCACCCGAAATTCCCATTCCACCAATCGCAGAAGTGCAGCAGGCATTGGCCAGCGCGGCAGAGCATGTTTCGGGGACCAGCGGCGCCAATCTGAAACGGCGCATGCGCACCGGCACCGTGGTAACTACAGACGACCGCAATTGGGAGCTGCGTTATTCGGCATCCGCCCTGCGCTTTTCACAAAGCCGTGCGATTGCGATCGATATGGAGTCCGCGACCATCGCGGCCCAAGGATACCGCTTCCGCGTTCCCTATGGCACATTGCTGTGCGTGTCCGACAAGCCGCTGCACGGTGAAATCAAACTGCCGGGACAAGCCAACCGATTCTATGAGGAGGCTATCGCCGCCCATTTGCAAATCGGCATCCAAACATGCGAATTGCTTCGGGAAGCCGGAAATAGCCTGCACAGTCGCAAACTTCGCGCCTTTAACGAACCACCCTTTAGATAGGGTCAGGAACGAAAACTGAACCAACTGATTATCCCTAAAATCTAACCAAGGAGGTACGGCCCATGCCGAAGAAACCCGAAAACACCGGACCGCTCAACAAGTTGTTGAATACATTTCGCGCATTCGCCGACGGTTTGACAGCTAGCGCGCGTTCGGTCGCGCAATCCGCGTCGACAACGGCAAAATCTGCAGTCGATCAAGCGTCTACCGCAGCCGCGACCGCTGGATCCGTAATCAAGGAAAACCCCGGCAAAGCTGCTGCCGTCGCAGGTGCGGTTATCGCAACTGCCGCTGCCGCCGTTGCGGGCAAAAAGGTTTATGACCGCAAAGCAGGCGCAAAAAAGGCACCGGCAAAGAAGCCAGCGGCCAAAAAGCCCGTCGCTAAAAAAGCTGCGGTACCCAAGCCCGCTTCGAAAGCGGTTGCGAAACCGGCAGCAGCAAAGGCATCTAAGCCCGCTGCAGCCGCAAAGCCTGCGCCGAAAAAGGCAGCACCCGCTAAAACCCGACCTAAGACTGCAGCTTAATCAAAAACCAAATGGCCCCGCCTTTAACAGCGGGGCCTATTTTGATTACCAGCCCTTTTTCGCGCCCTTATTCTGCGCCTTGAGCCATTTCATGAGTGGGGCGAAATATTCCAGCATGGGCTTGCCCGACATTTCGCGCGTTCCCGTAAATGCTTGCAACGCATCTGGCCACGGCTTTGATGCCCCCATTTCCAGCATTGCATTCAATCGCGAACCCACTTCCTTGTTTCCGTAGAATGAACAACGATGGAGCGGGCCTTTCCAGCCCGAAATGTCGCACGCAGCTTTGTAGAATTGGAACTGCAAAATCCGCGCAAGGAAATATCGGGTATATGGCGTGTTGCCGGGAATATGATATTTCGCACCGGCGTCGAAACGATCCGTGGCACGCTCCACGGGCGGAACAATGCCCTGATATTGCAAACGCAAGTCGGTCCAGCCCTTGTTATAATTGGCGGGCGTAATAGAGCCATTGAAGACGCCCCAGCGCCATTTGTCGATCAGCAGTCCAAATGGCAGGAACGCGACCTTATCCATGGCTTGGCGCAGCAATAGTCCATTGTCCTTATCCGCCCCGGGAACCTTGCTGGCATCCAACAGGCCGATCTGCACCAGATAATTCGGCGTAATGGACAAAGCGACGGCATCGCCAATCGCCTCATGGAAACCATCATTCGCGCCATTTAAATATAAATAAGACTGCTTGTTATAAGCGCGCTGGTAATAATTATGCCCAAGCTCGTGATGGATAGTCACGAAGTCATCGGATTTCACCTTGATGCACATCTTGATGCGCAGATCGTCAACATTATCGATATTCCATGCAGAGGCATGGCAGACGACTTCGCGGTCGGCGGGTTTGATAAACTGCGCGCGATCCCAAAAGGTTTTGGGCAGCGGGGCAAAGCCAAGCGACGAGAAAAAGCCTTCGCCGACCTTGACCATGTCCTTTTCCGCCTTGCCGCGATTGGCGCTGAAATCCCCGGTTTCGGTTTGCTTATAGCCCTTGGCAACCAGCAACGCACCAATATCATAACCAATATCGCCAGCCCCCGGAGGCGCGACAACGTCATAAATGTTGCCCCATTCCTGCGCCCACATATTGCCCAAGAGATCGGCGCGAATGGGCCCTGTCTTGGATTGGACCGCATCGCCATATTTCTTGTTCAACTGCGTGCGGACATAAGTGTGCAATTCGTCATAAAGCGGCTTCACCTCAAGCCACAATTTGTCCGTCAGCTTGGCAAAGTCATCGGCAGGCATATCATAGCCCGAACGCCACATCGCGCCGACATCGGCATAGCCCAGCTCTGACGCACCTTGATTGGCGATTGCCACCATCCGGGCGTAATCCTTGCCCATGGGCGCGCCGACATTGTCATGCCAGCTCACCCACATTTCTTTCAGTTTTTCAGGGTTGCGATTTGACCCCATCGCAGCCTCAATATCGGAACCGTTGATTTCCTTGCCATTAAGCGTGCCACGCCCTTTGCCATAAGCCGACTGCAGCTTGGTGGTGATGGTGGCAAGTTCAGCTGCTGCACCCGCCGTTGTGGGCGCGGGCAGAACGATTCCACCACGCAGGATATCAAGCTTGCGCTTGGTGTCATATGACAGTCCGGGAAGCGCCTGATACATCGCCGCGTCCAACGCGTACCGGACTGCTTTTTCGGTGCCTATCTCGCCATAGCGTGCCGCAAGTGCATCGGTGTCGTCGGTAATATGGGTTGAGTTAATCCATGCAACGCGCCCCGCCTCAATCGAAAAATCAAACAGGTCCTTTTCCGCAGCGGCGACGAAGGCATCTGCCTCAGCCACTGTCGGTGCAGATGACGCGGCAGTGGAATTCTGCGCCATGACGACGGTTGGATTGGAAAGTGAGGCAAAAGCCAGTGCGGCAATCGATACAAGATTTTTCATGAAGGGTTCCCGGAAAACAATATGTTCCGTTGGTGAAACTTTCATGCAGCGGCGTCAACCCGTGCGGCGCGTTGTTCGTCGAATGTATAACGCCATCAGCAGACCAAAAAACGTCACGAGAAATGCGATCGTTTTAACCGGCTGCGCAGTGGCTGCGACCCCAGCCAACAGGTCGCTGCCTTTAAGCATCATTATCTGCGCAAATTGGCATAATGTTTCGATGGCGTCAGCCGCGCCGCCGATAATGGCTGTCGCAACAATGACCCAACCCAGCCGCCGCAACACTGGCTTTGGTGATTGGGAAAATAGCCGCCCACCGCAATAGGCCCCGAACGCATAAATCGCGATGTAGACCAGGTCGATGGCCATGCCAAATCTCGCCAGATTCAAAACTCCGTCGGCTTGCCAGGCTCCTTGAATGGCATCCACCCGCAAGGCGGTTCCTGCGGTTTGATGGTCCTGCATTCCCAATGGCGAAATCTCATTCGAAAACGCCGGATCCATGGCGATCATCATTGCAAGCAGCAACAGACCACTCAACCAGAACCGCCAGAAGCGGCGTTCCAATTTGCTTTCAGCCATTGTGCTTCGATTCCAAAAGCATGTCCGCCGCTTCGGCATCATTCAAGCACATTCGGTAAATGACATGCGGCACTGGCGGCACGCCGTTAATCGCTTCTGGCACATATTCACCATCCAGACGGGCACCGATTTTTTCAATGGCTCGGCGCGAGCGCACATTTGTTGCACCAATATTGAACCGAACGCTGTCGAAAAATTGGAAGGCGTGGAAAAGCATCAGCGCCTTCATCTCGCGGTTATAAGCTCCGCCCCAATATGCGCGCGCAAGAAAGCTCCAACCAATTTCAATTTCATTACGATGGGGTACGTAATTTCCATATCGGCTGCCCCCAATGATGCTGTTGGTCGCGCGGTCGATCACCGCCAACGCTCCGCATGATGCCATCGCGCCCGCGAAATATTCACGGAACACCGGCTCTTTATATCGGTCCCATGCGGGGTGGACTTCCCACACCAACGGGTCAGACGCCACCGCAAACATCGCGTCCCAGTCACTTTCGGTCAATGGACGCAGCAACAGTTTTTCGCCAACCAATGTTGGTTGCAAATCGGCGTGGTCGGGCATCACCATGTCGTAGTCAACGCCGCGACAAACGCCTGACCAAGTTCAGGCTTGGTGACTGCACTCATATGGTTGCCGGGTACTGTGAACAGCTTCCCGTGGCGAAGGCGCGCAGCAAGAGCGGCGGCAGACCCGTTGTCATCATCTTGTTCCCCGCAGACTATGCCCACCGGCAGCTCCCAGCTGGCAATCTCAGTTTCACCGGTGTCGACAAAGGTCTCCAATATATTGCGCAATGCCAATGGGTCGCCGCCCGTTGTCTTCAGAAATGCTTCGGCCATCCACGCTGCCGTCCCTTTTTCATGATGCCCCAAATTGTCAAAGACCTCACGAAAATGCGCGCCGCGATTTCCGGTTTGCGTAAGCCCTTGTAGACCCATTCCGGAAATGATTGCCTTCCCGGGCTGCGCGCCACGCGCCAACATCCGCGCCACGGTTCGCCCGCCCAATGAATAACCGCCAAGGTCATGATCCTCGATCCCCAAATGCGCGAGCAATGCGAATTGGTCATCGGCGAGGATATCGGCGGGGTAACAGCTTGGCGCATGCGGCTTACCGCTGAGACCATGGGCACGCAGGTCGGGCATGATGACACGATATCCTACATCCGCCAAAACCCCTGCATGGCCGTATTTGATCCAATTGGTGTCGGCGTCAGACATGAACCCATGGATGAGCAATAAGGGCCGCCCCTGCCCCATCTCACGCCAGGCGATTTCAATGCCGTCGGTTGTTTCGAAACTGTTGGATTCAATCATAAGTCAGTTCGTTCTTCTGTCGCCAGTTGATCCCTATCGTTTGGCACGCGCCGTTTCATCCGGAAAGTGTTTTCCATCTTTTTCTCGGCTGCACGCAGAAATTATTGCATATAATAAGCATAGCTATTATATGGACAGCATGAGCGACGATTTAGGCTTTTTATTGGGTGATGCGGCCCGTTTGCTGCGGCGTTCTTTCGATGAGCGCGCACGCGCCGTTGGCGTCACACGGCCCCAATGGCGGGTGCTCGCGCTGCTGAAACGCTTCGACGGAAGCGCACAGGTTACCATGGCCGATATGCTTGATGTCGAACCCATCACGCTCGGAAGAATGGTCGACCGTCTACAGGACGCCGGGCTCGTCGAACGCCGTGCGGACCCAAATGACCGCCGTACGTGGCGGCTGCACTTAACGGCCGAAGGCGAACAAAAAATTGAAGCTCTGCGACCGACCGCCCTTGCGTTGTTTGATGATGCATTAGCCGGCTTGGACGCATCGCAACGAACAGAGTTGGAAGCGATGTTGAACGTCATTCGTGCAAACTTAACCCGTAAACCGCTTGAGGTGTCGCATGGCTGAGGATCCGACAAAAATCGATGCTGTGACAACAGCCAACGCCAAGCCGCGCCGCTTTGCTCGACTGGCGTTGATGGCTTCAGTCCCGTTACTGCTCGTTGGCGGCGCGACCGCATATTATATTGCCAACGACCATTATGTGTCGACCGACAATGCCTATGTCCAACAAGACAAGGTGTCTATTTCAGCCGAAGTTGGCGGACGGATCATCGATGTTGCCGTCCGTGAAAATGACGTGGTGAACGCAGGCGACCTGTTGTTCCGGATTGATCCAGAGCCTTACCGAATTGCCATCGAGCAAGCCGACGCGGCCATTGCCGCCGCCCAAGTGCGCGTTTCGGCGCTCGAGACCGAATTTCAAACCACGGGTATCGATATAGACAGCGCACGTGAAGATGTCGCTTTTTATGAAAAGGAATATCAGCGGCAATCCACTCTGATGCAGGCTGGCTTTACCACGCGTGCAAGGTTGCAGGCCGCAGAGCATGCCTTATCCAATGCGCGCAGCCGCGTTGCTTCTGCTCAGGCTGGTGCGACCAAGGCGCGCGCCGCACTCGCCACAGGATCGGCAGCGCCCGGCGTAAATCCAGCCATTAAGGCAGGCCAAGCACAACGCGATCAGGCGATGCTTAACCTCTCGCGCACGAAAGTACGCGCGCCTGTCTCCGGCATCGTAAGTCAGGCCGATCGTTTGCAACTTGGCCAAATGATGGTGCAGGGATTGCCCGGCGTGACGATTGTTGCGAGCAGCAAAAGCTGGGTCGAAGCCAATTTCAAGGAAACAGATCTTGCGCATATGCGCGTCGGACAGCCCGCTGAAATTACATTTGACGCATATCCGGACCTAAAGGTCCGCGGTAAGGTATCAAGCATTGGCGCTGGCACAGGGTCAGAATTTTCTGTCCTTCCAGCGCAAAATGCGAATGGCAATTGGGTCAAGGTAACGCAGCGCGTCCCTGTACGGATATCGATTACCGACAAGCCGAAGCGTGCAATGATTGCAGGATTGTCGGCCCATGTCCGCATCGACACCAATAAGTAATCCGCTCGATCAGCCGGCCTATCCGGTTAAAAACAAGGCGCTGCTGACGCTTGCCGTCATGGGCGCGACGATTATTCAGATTCTGGATTCGACGATTGCCAACGTCGCTATCCCGCTCATGCAAACGAGCCTTGGCGCGACGATGGATACCATCACGTGGGTCCTAACAAGCTACATCGTCGCCAGCGCAGTGGCCATGCCTATCACGGGTTGGCTTGCCGACAGGATCGGTTCACGCAATCTGTTTCTGGGTGCTGTTGCCGGGTTCATTTTCGCATCTATGCTGTGCGGTATTGCGACAAGCCTGACAGAGATGGTGGCTTTCCGTATTTTCCAAGGTGTGTGCGCGGCATTCATCGGCCCACTTTCCCAAACGATCATGCTCGACATTAACAAACCGTCCGAGACACCTCGAGCGATGTCGATCTGGGGCATGGGCATTATGATTGCACCCATATTAGGCCCAATGATTGGCGGCTGGCTGACCGAGAATTACAACTGGCGTTGGGTGTTCTACATCAACCTGCCCATTGGTATTCCGACTCTGGCGATATTATGGTGGTTACTGCCTTCGCGCCCCATCAATCGCCGCGAACTAGACCGTTTCGGCTTTGCAATGCTCGCCATAGGCCTGGCCACCTTGCAGTTGCTGTTGGATCGCGGTCAACAAGAGGACTGGTTGCAAAGCTGGGAAATCATCATTGAGCTTTTGGTTGTTGTGGCGGCGCTCTGGATGTTTGCGATGCATCAATTAACAACCAATCGCCCTATGTTTGAAAGGCTTTTGGTCACGGATCGGAACTTTTTTATCTCGCTGAATATGATGCTATTGGTTGGCATGATGATGTTCGGCATCTTTGCGTTGCTGCCGCCAATGCTGCAAAATCTCTATGGCTATTCGGTTTATGATACCGGCATGTTATTGGCGCCTAGAGGCGTCGGCATCATGCTCGCTATGTTCATCGCGACGAAGCTTGGCGGGAAGTTGGATCCACGCATCATTATCTTCTCCGGCTTTTTGATGACTGCGGCATCGATGTGGGTCATGACAAGCTGGTCGTTGAACATGGATTGGCATTTGATCGTGTACACTGGCTTGTTTCAGGGATTTGGCATGGGATTTGTCTTCATTCCGCTTAACGGCGTCGCGTTTTCGACACTACCCATGCGCCTGCGAACAGATGGCTCCAGCCTGCTGTATCTCTTCCGCAATTTGGGTGGCAGTTTCGGAATTTCCATTATGACCACAATGTTCGCCCGTAACATGCAGACAAGCCATGAGGATCTAGCATCGCACGTCACGCCTTCGTCAATGAGCGCAATTGATCCAGCGAGCGCCGACCGCCTTGGCGGGATCGGAGAGGCCGCATTGCAGATGATGAACCTTGAAATCAACAGACAGGCGGCAATGATTGCCTATCTCGATGATTTCAAACTGATGATGATATTGCTGATCGTCATCAGCCCGCTGATCTTCTTTCTGAAGCCGGGTACAGCCGCCCCGGGGCAGCAACCCGCTATGGCCGACTGACGATAAGGCTTATCGCGCAACAAGACCCTTTTGCTGCATCCGCCATACCGCCATATCGATGCGGTCCTGTCCAAAAAACGGCTCGCCATCGAAAACCAAGGTGGGGACGCCCCAATGCCCCGATGCTTCGAGCGACGCCTGGTTGGCCGCGATTTCGGCGTCGAGCGCATCAGCATCGCTGAGGGCTTCAGCATCCAGTTCAGCCAAGTCCAGTCCGGCGCGCGTCGCTGCGCCAGCCAGATGGTCGCCTTCATGCCAGTTTTCAGCGCCACCCCAGATCAGGCGTGATACCTCGTCACAGAATGCCAGACTCTGACCACGCCGC